>NZ_JBNFOB010000018.1:0-18464 GCF_057364565.1 Micrococcus sp. LASM2_SD2
AGCGGCCGTCGTCGTGCGTCCGATCGCCGCAGGCGACCACGCGGCGGTGGCCGCGTTGACCGAGGCCGCCTACGTCCGCGGCGGGCACGTGAAGCCGGACGACGGCTACCTACCCAAGCTGCAGGACGTGGCCACCCGCGCCGCCGAGGCCGAGGTGCTGGTGGCCGAGGTCCCAGGCCCGGACGGCCACCCGGTGGTGGCCGGCTCCGTGGTGCTGGCCCCTCACGGACACCCGTGGGCGGAGGTCGCCTACCCGGACGAGTACGAGTTCCGCATGCTCGCCGTGCACCCGGACCACCACCGCCGCGGCATCGCCCGTGCCCTGGTGGACGCGGTGATCGAGCGGGCGCGGGCCACCGCGGGGGTGCGCGCCGTGGTGCTCTCCTCCCTGCTCTCCATGCGCGGGGCCCACCGCCTCTACGCCTCCTACGGCTTCGAGCACGTGCCGAGCCGGGACTGGATGCTCTCCGAGATGATCCCCGGGATCCCTCTGCACAAGGACAAGGGCCCGTTCCCCGTGTACCGGATGCCGCTGGAGGCCGAGCAGTCGTGAGCCGGCGCCCGGGAGAGGCCGGGCACCGGCGGCCCCGGCCGAACGACTAGACTCGGGCGCAGACCCCGCCCCGTCCGCAGGCCGGACCTCCGTGCGCGCCGACGGGCGGGAGACCGCCGACCGACGACCGAGGAGATCCATGGCTGAGATCACTCGAGACCAGGTGGCCCATCTGGCCCGCCTGGCCCACATCAGGATGGGCGAGCAGGAGCTGGACACACTGTCCGGCGAGCTGGGCCTCATCCTGGACTCCATCTCCCAGGTGCAGGAGGTGGCCGGCGAGGACGTCGTGCCGACCTCCCACCCCATCCCGCTGACCAACGTCTTCCGTGAGGACGAGCCGCGGGACACGCTGACCCGCGAGCAGGCCCTGGACCAAGCGCCGGACTCCGAGGACGGCCAGTTCAAGGTCCCCGCGATCCTGGACGGAGAGTGATCGCAGCCGTGACCGAGACCTTCGACGTAAACGCCGAGCTGACCGCCGACCAGCTCGTCCGCCTCACCGCCTTGCAGATGGCCGAGCGCCTCGCCGCCGGCACCACCACCTCTGTGGAGCTCGTGCAGGCCCACCTGGACCGCATCGCCGAGTTCGACGGCGACCCCCGCGCCGACGCCGCCAGCGACCGCGGCGTGCGCGCCTACCTCCACGTGAACACCGAGGAGGCGCTCGCCGTGGCCGCCGAGGTGGATGCGATCCGCGCCGCCGGCGGCCCCGAGGCCGAGGCGCTGCACCCGCTGGCCGGCGTGCCCGTGGCCGTCAAGGACAACATCGTGACCGTGGGGCAGCCCACCACCGCGGCCTCGAAGATGCTGGACGGCTGGATGAGCCCCTACGACGCGCACGTGATCGAGCGCATCCGTGAGGCGAGGCTGCCGATCCTCGGCAAGACCAACATGGACGAGTTCGCCATGGGCGGCTCCACCGAGCACTCCGTGTTCGGCGTCACCCGCAACCCGTGGGACCCGGACCGCGTGCCCGGCGGCTCCGGCGGCGGCTCCGCCGCCGCGGTGGCCGGATTCCTGGCCCCGTTCGCCCTCGGTTCGGACACCGGCGGCTCCATCCGCGAGCCCGCCGCGTTCACCGGCACCGTGGGCATGAAGCCGACCTACGGCGCCGTGTCCCGCTACGGCGTGATCGCCATGGCCTCCTCCCTGGACCAGGTGGGCCCGGCCGCCCGCACCGTGGCGGACGCCGCCGCCCTGCAGCAGGTCATCGGCGGCCACGACCGTCGTGACTCCACCTCGCTGCCGGACGAGCCGGCCGACCTCGTCTCCGCCGCCGGCAACCGCGACCTCACCGGCCTCAAGGTCGGCGTCATCGCGGACCAGTCCACCGAAGGCTTCGACGCCGGCGTGAAGGCCGCCTTCGACGCGGACGTGGAGGCGCTGCGTGCCGCCGGCGCGGAGATCGTGGAGGTCTCCTGCCCGCACTTCGACGCCGCGCTCGCCGCGTACTACCTGATTATGCCGTCCGAGGCGTCCTCCAACCTGGCCCGCTACGACGGCGTGCGCTACGGCAACCGCGTGGTCCCCGCCGGGGGCGGCACGATCGAGCAGGTCATGGGCGCAACCCGCGAGGCCGGCTTCGGCCCCGAGGTGAAGCGCCGCATCATCCTGGGCACCTACGCCCTGTCCGCCGGCTACTACGACGCCTACTACGGCTCGGCGCAGAAGGTCCGCACCCTGGTGCAGGAGGACTTCGCCGCCGCGTTCGAGAAGGTGGACGTGCTGCTCACCCCGACCGCGCCCACCCCGGCGTTCGAGCTCGGCGCGCAGACCAAGGACCCGATGACGATGTACCTCAACGACATCGCCACCATCCCGGCCAACCTCGCCGGCGTCCCCGGCCTCTCCGTGCCGGGCGGCACCGTGGACGGCCTGCCGTACGGCCTGCAGCTCATGGCTCCGGCCCGTGAGGACGCCCGCCTGTACTCGGTGGGCGCCGCCGTGGAGGCGCTCCTGGACGGGCGCCGCGGCACCCCCGGTCTGGGCGCAGGCCCCGGACCTCGTCAAGGGCGCCGAGCGCGCCGCCGCTCCGACCGCAGGAGGCCAGCAGTGAGCTCGAACGACGTGATGGACTTCGGCCAGGCCATGGAGCAGTTTGACCCGGTGCTCGGGTTCGAGGTGCACGTGGAGCTGAACACGAGGTCCAAGATCTTCTCCTCGGCCCCCAACGCCTTCGGCGACGAGCCGAACACCAACGTCACCGCCCTGGACCTCGGCCTGCCGGGCACCCTGCCGGTGGTGAACAGGGAGGCCGTGGAGTACGCGATCCGCCTCGGCGTGGCGCTGGACGCGCAGGTCGCCGAGTCCTGCCGCTTCGCCCGGAAGAACTACTTCTACCCGGACACCCCGAAGAACTTCCAGACCTCCCAGTACGACGAGCCGATCGTGTTCGACGGCCACCTCGACGTGGAGCTGGAAGACGGCGAGGTCTTCCGCGTGGAGATCGAGCGCGCCCACCTCGAGGACGACGCCGGCAAGCTCACCCACCAGGGCGGCTCCGGCCGCATCCAGGGCGCCTCCGCCTCCCTGGTGGACTACAACCGCGCCGGCGTGCCGCTGATCGAGATCGTCACCAAGCCGATCGTCGGCGCCGGGGACCGCGCCCCGGAGCTGGCCCGTGCCTATGTGACCGCCATCCGGGACATCGTCAAGGCGATCGACATCTCCGATGCACGGATGGAGCACGGCAACGTCCGCTGCGACGCCAACGTGTCCCTGATGCCCAAGGGCTCGGACACCTTCGGCACCCGCACCGAGACCAAGAACGTGAACTCCACCCGTGCCGTCCAGCACGCCGTGCAGCACGAGATCCAGCGCCAGGCCGCCCTGCTCGCCGCCGGGGGCACGGTCACACAGGAGACCCGCCACTGGCACGAGGACACCCGCACCACCACCTCGGGCCGACCGAAGTCCGATGCGGACGACTACCGCTACTTCCCGGAGCCGGACCTCGTGCCGGTCGTCGTGGACCGCGAGTGGGTCGAGCGCGTCCGGGCCGAGTTGCCCGAGCTGCCGGCGGTGCGCCGCAAGCGCCTCAAGGCCGAGTGGGGCTTCTCCGACGAGGAGTTCCGCGACGTGGTCAACGCCGGCGTGGACGGCGAGATCGCGGCCACCGTGGAGGCCGGCGCCACCCCGGCGGCCGCCCGCAAGTGGTGGATGGGCGAGATCGCCCGCCTGGCCAACGTCCGCGAGGTCGAGGTCTCCGCGCTCGGTGTGGAGCCGGCCCACGTGGTGGAGGTCGAGGAGCTGATCGCCGCCAAGACCATCAACGACAAGATCGCCAAGCAGGTCCTCGGCTTCGTGGCCGACGGCGAGGGCACCCCGAAGCAGATCGTCGAGGCCAGGGGCCTGGCCGTGGTGTCCGACGACGGCGCCCTCACCGAGGCCGTCGACGCCGCCATCGCGGACAACCCGGACGTGGTGGAGAAGATCAAGGGCGGCAAGATGCAGGCCATCGGCGCCCTCATCGGACCCGTCATGAAGGCCACCCGCGGCCAGGCCGACGCCGGCCGCGTGCGGGCGATCGTCATGGAGCGCCTCGGGGTCGGCTGACCCGAGCTCGCCCGCCGCGTGGAGGGGCCGCCCGTTCGGGCGGCCCCTCTGTCATGCCGTGGCGCCTTGTCCTCCTGTCTGCAGGATTCCTCGGCGTGCGCACAGGAGAGTCATGGAGGAGACAAGGCGGACGAGGTGCCGAGCGGAACGGCGAGCGTCTTCATGGGAACCCCGGGTGTCCGGGGACGCGAGCAGCAGATGGGGACGGCTCGGGTCCTGCTGGAGCAGGGCATCGCACCGGGCGACCTGGCGGCGACCGACTTCAGGAAGAAGACGTCCACCAGGGCGGATGCCTACGCGGTGGGGGTCACCGACCGCGAGGGCGCCACGCGCAGCGCCGTGAACAACACCCTGGCGGTCTCCGACTGGGGCGTGGGCCTGTCCGAGTACCCCGCCTGCGACTGGTGCGACGACGTCATGAACGAGACCGCGGACCTCGCCTTCGGCGACGCCTGGCTTCCGGACTACGCCGGCGATCCGGACGGGGCGAACGTGGCCGTCGTGCGCTCCGCGCAGGCGTCGGATCGCCATTGAACTGCTCGAGCGTGAGCTCTCTGGCTGCCGCGCATCGTCGCCGCGAGGCAGACCGGCGTCTTGGTGAGGGGACAGGCGGAGGCGGCGGCCGTCGTCGTGAAGGAGGGGCTGGAGGTGCCCGCCCACGGCGGGCCGGCGGTCTGGGTCCACGGAGACCCGCACACCGGCAACACCGTCCTCGGCCCGGACGGACCCGTGCTGGTGGACTGGGGAGACCTCACCGCCGGAGACCCCGCGAGCGACCTCGGCTGGGCCTGGGAGCACTGCACGGCCGTGGCCCTGCCACGACTCTGGAACGCCTATGGCCTGGAACGCTCCGACCCGTTGCATGCCCGTGCCTGGGCCGTGCGCTACGCCCTCATCCTCCTCACGGCGGACGGAGACGGCAGGGACGAGGGCCGGGGCCGCCGACTGCTGGCGGCCGCCCTGGCATAACGGGCCGGCTCGGCACAGCGGTCGCGGGGAAGTACCCTCAGGGGTGGCGTGCCACCGATGTCACGCCCGGAGCACCGCAGCCGCCGCACCACCCCCGCGCCGGCTCCGACCACCGACGTCCTCAGGAGAGCCCCACACCCATGAAGGCCCTGTACAAGTCCGGCCCCCACGCCGGTTTCGAGTTCACCGACCGCCCGGAGCCCGAGTGCGGCCCCCACGACGTGAAGATCCGCGTGCACACCACCGGCATCTGCGGCACCGACCTGCACATCGAGGCCTATGACGCGGCCGCGCAGGCCATGATCCAGGCACCCATGGTCCCGGGCCACGAGTTCTACGGCGAGGTCGTGGAGGTCGGGGACATGGTGGAGCACGTGGAGGTCGGCCAGCGGGTCTCCGGCGAGGGCCACGTGGTCTGCGGCATGTGCCGCAACTGCCGGGCCGGACGCCGCCAGATGTGCATCAACACCGTCTCCGTGGGCGTGCAGCGCGACGGCGCCTTCGCCGAGTACGTGGTCATCCCCGAGTCCAACGTGTGGCAGCACAAGGACGAGGCGATCACCCCGGAGGTCGGCGCGATCTTCGACCCGCTCGGCAACGCCGTGCACACCGCCCTGTCCTTCCCGCTGGTCGGCGAGGACGTGCTCATCACCGGCGCCGGCCCCATCGGCCTGATGGCCATCGGCATCGCCCGCCACGCCGGTGCCCGCCGCATCGCCATCACCGACGTCTCCCCCGAACGACTCGAGCTCGCCAGAACGATGGGCGCGGACGCCGCGATCGACGTCTCCGCGACCCGCATCAAGGACGCCCAGGCCGAGCTCCGCATGGACGAGGGCTTCGACGTCGGGCTCGAGATGTCCGGCCGCGCCTCCGCCCTGCAGGAGATGGTGGCCAACATGAACCACGGCGGCAAGATCGCCCTGCTCGGCCTGCCCAGCGAGGAGATCGCCATCGACTGGCAGTCCGTGGTCACCCACATGATCACCATCAAGGGCATCTACGGCCGCGAGATGTTCGAGACCTGGTACGCCATGTCCGCGATGCTGCAGTCGAACCCCGCCCTGCTGAAGCAGATCGAGTCGGTCGTCACCGACGTCATCCCCGCCCACGACTGGCAGCGCGGCTTCGACGCCGCCCGTGCCGGCGCCACCGGAAAGATCGTCCTGGACTGGAGGAACCTCTGATGTACGCATTCAAGGACCAGCTGGCCGCCGAGCTCAACGAGCTCCGTGAGTCCGGCCTCTACAAGCACGAGCGGGCCATCACCACCCCGCAGTCCGCCCATGTGCGGGCCACTCCGGCCGCGCCGAGGACGCCGCACCGAAGCCGGTGCTGAACTTCTGCGCCAACAACTACCTCGGCCTGGCCGACGACGAGCGGCTGATCGATGCCGCCAAGAAGGCCCTGGACGAGCGCGGCTTCGGCATGGCCTCCGTCCGCTTTATCTGCGGCACCCAGGACCTGCACGTGCAGCTCGAGCAGCGCCTGTCCGCGTTCCTCGGCACCGAGGACACCATCCTGTTCTCCAGCTGCTTCGACGCCAACGGTGCCGTGTTCGAGCCGCTCTTCGGCCGTGAGGACGCCATCATCTCGGACGCGCTCAACCACGCCTCGATCATCGACGGCGTCCGCCTGTCCAAGGCGAACCGCTTCCGCTACGCCAACCGGGACATGGAGGACCTGCGCGCCCAGCTCGAGGCCACCAAGGAGCTCAACGAGGCGCCGGCGCCCGCCGCACCGTGATCGTCACCGACGGCGTCTTCTCCATGGACGGCTACCTCGCCCCGCTGGCCGAGATCTGCGACCTCGCCGACGAGTACGGCGCCCTGGTGATGGTCGATGACTCCCACGCCGTCGGCTTCATGGGGGACACCGGCGCCGGCACCCCCGAGCACGCCGGGGTGTCCGATCGCGTGGACATCTACACCGGCACCTTCGGCAAGGCCCTCGGCGGTGCCTCCGGCGGCTACGTGGCCGGCCGGAAGGAGATTGTGGAGGTGCTGCGCCAGCGTGGCCGCCCGTACCTGTTCTCCAACTCCGTGGCCCCGACGATCGTGGCCGCCACCCTCACCGCCCTGGACCTCGTGGAGGGCTCCGCGGCCCTGCGCAAGACGCTCTTCGACAACGCCGCGCTGTTCCGCCGCCGCATGACCGAGGAGGGCTTCGAGCTGCTCGAGGGCGAGCACGCCATCATCCCCGTGATGTTCGGCGACGCCGCCCTGGCCGCCCGCGTGGCCGACGCCATGCTGGAGCAGGGCGTGTACGTCACCGCGTTCTCCTACCCGGTGGTGCCGAAGGGGGCGGCCCGCATCCGCGTGCAGCTCTCCGCGGCCCACTCCGAACAGGACGTGGAGGACGCCGTGCAGGCCTTCGTGAAGGCCCGCGCCGCCGTGCAGGGCTGACGGTTGGCTGGCCGCCTCCCGTTTTGCCAGCGAAAACGTCTGGGGGGCAGCCGGGCACCGTCAGAACGCCGCCATCGCCCGCTCGAGGCGCGGCAGGACCTTCCGTAGCAGCTTGCCCCAGCGCAGCGGGCGGCCCGTGATCTCCTGCCGCGCTCGGGCGTCGTCCAGGGCCTCGAGCGCGGCGTTGCCCAGCCACACACGGGCGCGGTCGGCTTCGTCCGGGTCCCGCGCGATCGCGTCGATCAGGTCCTGCCCGTGCCAGATCGCCAGGTCCGCGACGTTCCGGGCCGGGTCGCCGGCATGCGCCAGGTCCCAGTCCAGCACGCCGGCGAGCGTCCACGTGACCTCGGCGCCCGGCCCCGGCACGGGCCGCCAGCGCATGTTGTGCCGGCCAGATCCCCGTGGACCAGCCGCGGGCCACGGCGGGACAAAAGGACCAGGCGCGGGCCGTCGCGGCGATCCGCTCCACCGCCGTCTCCCAGTCCGCCGGCAGGGCCGGGGCGTGCTCGGCCGGCAGCGCCTCGGCCAGGCGCAGCAGCGACTCGATCCGGGCGTCCGTCCACGGGCCGCGGAAGGCCCACGCCGAGCCGAGGCCGGCGGCGACGTCCTCGGCCTGCATGTCCACCGTGTCCAGGACGTCCACGATCGCGCGCAGGGCGGCGGGGTCTCCCTCGTGCGGCGGGTGCGGCTGCCCGGGCAGATACGGCTGGAGCACGGCGGCGGTCAACGGCATGCCCGCGTCCGTCTCGGCGTGCCACACCTCGGACAGCGGGGCCGGCACCGCGAACGGCAGGCCCCGCTCCGCCAGAACCTCCAGCAGCCGCATGCGCCGGGGCAGGTGGAAGGCGGGGGAGTCGTCCGGCGCCCAGCAGGTGCCCGGGGCGGCACCGGCCTCGGCCATGCGCGTCATGCGCAGCACCGCCACGTCCGGCAGCACCAGCACCCGGTGGAACTGCCCGGACTCCTCCACGTGTCCGGCCCGCCAGTCCGCCTCGGCCAGCTGTGCCGCCGTGCCGGCGTCCACGTGGGGGAGCAGCCGGTCCGCGCAGCTGCGCGCAAGCCCGATCTCTGAGGGAAGGGGATCAGACGCCATGACTCCAACGGTAACCCCGGCGGCCGGATCTACACTGCGCACGTGAGCACTTCCGCAGAGTCCTCCCAGGACAGTCAGACCCCGACGACGGCACGCACCTGCGGTGCGCTGCCCGCCCCCTCGGCGCGCACCGTCCGCTGGGAGGTCGCGATCGTCCTCGGGCTCTCCCTCGGCAAGTCGGCCGTCTACGCCGTGGTGCAGCTGGTGGACAAGCTAACCCAGGGGCCGCTGCAGGAGCAGACCACCGTCCTGAACCCGGTGCTCAATAGCCGCTGGGTGTTCGACCTGCTCTACCAGCTGCTGAACATCGGCTTCGCCCTGGTGCCGGTGGTGCTCGTGCTGCACCTGGTGTGGCTGCGGGGTCGGAACCCGTTCCGCACCTTCGGGCTGGACCTGCGCCGGCCGCGTCGACCTCGGCTGGGGCACGCTGCTCTTCCTGGCGATGGGGCTGGGCACGCTGGCCGTCTACGCCGGAGGCCGGGCGCTCGGGCTCACCACGGCGATCGTCGGCTCGGCCATGGACGAGGCCTGGTACACCGTGCCGGTGCTGGTGCTCTCCGCGCTGCGGCACGCGCTGGTGGAGGAGGTGATCGTGGTGGCCTGGCTGGTGGACCGGCTGTCCTACCTGCAGCAGCTACGCTCCGCCGGCCTGACGGGAGAGCGGTCACCGGTGCTGCCGGCCCCGCGGACCACGGGCACCGGGGCCTTCCTGCCGGTCCGTGTGACCACGCTCGTGCTGGCCCTGGCCGTCCTGCGGGCCGCCTACCACCTGTACCAGGGCGTCGGACCGGGCCTGGGCAACGCCGTGATGGGCGTGGTGTTCGTGCTCGTCTACCTGCGCTACCGGCGGGTCATGCCGTTGGTGGTCGCACACCTGCTGCTGGACGTCACCGGGTTCGTGGCCTATCCGCTGCTGGCCCGGCTCGGCTGGTTCGGGGGGTGACCCGCAGCCCGTCTCAGCCGGCCACGGGCGCACGCGGCCCCGCACCGTCCAGGTGCGGGGCCGTCGTCGGGAAGGGGCGCGTCAGAGGCTGACGGTGCCCTTCGGGGTCTCGAAGGTCACGGTGAGCAGGCCGGGGGTGCCGGAGGGCGCGGCGTACTCGATGTTGAGATCCTCGACGGTCTGGGACGGGTCGTCCAGGCCGAGCCAGGAGCGGACGCGCTCACGGGAGCCCGCCAGCGTCAGCCCGGAGATCGACGCCTCGGCCGGTGCGGCCAGGGACGGGTGGAGGTCCTCGGTGCCCTCGTCCCAGCAGACCAGGTAGGGGACCTGCGGGTCCGCGATCAGGCCCTTGAGGCCGATCTGCTGCCAGGTCAGCTCCCGGCCGTCCGGGAACTTGCGGTTGCCCGGGACGGAGGAGCGGCCGAGGCGCTCCTCGAAGCCGGACAGGTCGTCCGCGGCCACGACCCAGCCCATCCAGCCGCCGCCCTGCTCGGAGCGGGCGCGCACGGCCTGGCCGAACGGGGCGTTCGCGGAGGCGGGGTGGTCCAGGACCTCCACGACCTCCAGGTACTGGCGCCGTGCCATGGGGAACAGGACGTTGCGGGTGCCGAAGCGGGGGTGGACGCCGCCCTTGACGCGTTCGATGCCCAGCGCGTCGGAGATCCGCTCCACGGTGGCGTCGAGGCCCTCGGGTCCGGCGGCGTAGGACACATGGTCCAGGCGGATGGTGCTCACGAAGAATCGTCCTCTCGTCGGCCCGGGGGGATGTCAGCCGGGCTGTCGTGAGGCTCAGGCTAGCCCTGTGTGACGCGGGACATGAAATCCATGACGGTCTGGCGTGCGGTCCAGGCAGAACGGTGTCAGACTGGCGTCACGGTCACGAGAGTCAGCACCAGTGCCCCGGCATGCTGGCCGGCAACCCTCCCCACCGCGGCGGGGTGCCCCGGGTGACGACCAGGCCGGCCCCACATCGGAGGCACGGCAAGCGCGGTCGCGTCATGCGCCCGCTCCCGCACGGGCGTGCGAGAGCCGTGGACCCTGCCGGTCCGCGGCGGCCCACGGCGCGGGGGCATGGCCGACCCTGAGACCAGCAGGAGTCAGCCATGAGCACCGAGCCGAACACCACCGACTGGGGCTTCGAGACCCGCCAGATCCACGCCGGCGCCGAGCAGCCCCACGCCCACGGGGCCACCGCCCTGCCGATCGTGCAGACCACCAGCTTCGACTTTCCGAGCTCCCAGGTGGCCGCGGACCGATTCGCGCTCGCCGACCTGGACCCGCTCTACACCCGCATCGGCAACCCCACGCAGGAGGCGGTGGAGAAGAAGATCGCCGCGCTCGAAGGCGGCGTGGGCGCCCTGCTGCTGTCCTCCGGCCAGTCCGCCACCACCTTCGCGATCCTCAACCTCGCCGGCGCCGGGGACCACGTGGTGGTCTCCACCTCCCTCTACGGCGGCACGCAGAACCTGTTCAAGCACACCCTGGCGAAGGTCGGCGTGCAGACCACGTTCGTGCAGGACCCGGACGACCTCGAGCAGTGGCGGGCCGCCGTCCGCCCGGAGACGAAGGCGTTCTTCGGCGAGTCCCTCGGCAACCGCGCGGGGACATCCTGGACGTCGCCGGGGTCTCGGCCGTGGCCCACGAGGCCGGCGTGCCGCTGATCGTGGACAACACCCTGGCCTCGCCCTCCCTGTTCCGGCCGATCGAGCACGGCGCGGACGTGGTCACGCACTCGGCCACGAAGTACCTCGGCGGGCACGCGGCCGCGATGGCCGGCGTGATCGTGGACGCCGGCTCCTTCGACTACGGTGCGCACCCGGACCGCTTCCCGGGCTTCACCGAGCCGGACGAGTCCTACCACGGCCTCGTCTACGCCAGGGACCTCGGTGCGGACGGCGCCTTCGGGGTGAACCTCTCCTACATCCTCAAGGCGCGGGTGCAGCTGCTGCGGGACTACGGCTCGGCGCTCTCCCCGTTCAACGCCTTCCTGGTGAACCTCGGCCTGGAGACCCTCTCCCTGCGCATGGAGCGGCATGTGGCCAACGCCCGCCGGGTGCTGGAGTTCCTGGACGGGCACGCGCAGGTGGAGTCCGTGGTGCACCCGGACCACGCCTCGAGCCCGTGGCACGCCCGGGCGCAGGAGCTGTTCCCGAAGGGCGCCGGGGCGATCGTGTCCTTCGAGATCGCCGGCGGCCGCGAGGCCGGTGCCGCCTTCGTGGACGCCCTGCGGCTGCACCACCATGTGGCCAACGTGGGCGACGTCCGCTCGCTGGTGATCCACCCGGCCTCCACCACCCACTCCCAGCTCACCGCGGAGGAGCAGCGCGCCACCGGTGTCACCCCGGGCCTGGTCCGCCTGTCCGTGGGCCTGGAGAGCATCGAGGACATCCTGGCGGACCTCGAGGTCGGCTTCGCCGCCGCCTCCGGCGCCGTGAAGCACGACGACGGCCCGGTCGCCTCCGCAGGGGAGGTCCGGTGACGGCAGTGGACGTCAGGAACACCCGCACGGACCTGCCGGAGGGCGGGCTGCATCGGCTGTCCGTGGGGCCACTGGACACGGAGACCGGGGGGCATCTGCCGGAGGTGGAGCTGGCCTATGAGACCTGGGGGACGCTGAACGCGGACGGCACCAATGCGGTGCTCGTGCTGCATGCACTCACCGGTGACACCCACGTGGCGGCCCACACGGAGGACCCGTCCCCGGGCTGGTGGGACGAGCTCGTCGGGCCGGGGTGCGCCGTGGACACGGACCGCTGGTTCGTGGTGGCCCCGAACATCGTGGGCGGCTGCTCCGGCTCCACCGGCCCGGCCAGCCCGGCCCCGGACGGCAGGCCGTGGGGTTCGCGCTTCCCCTTCATCACCCTGCGGGACGCCGTGGGGGTGGAGGCCCGACTGGCGGACCACCTGGGCATCGCTCGCTGGCACGCGGCGATCGGCGGGTCGATGGGCGGCGCCCGAGCCCTGGAATGGGCGGTGAGCCTGCCGGATCGGGTGGCCGGCGTGGGCGTGCTGGCCTCCACGGCGCACTCCAGCGCCGAGCAGATCGCCTTCGCACAGTCCCAGACGCAGGCCATCCGCCTGGACCCGCAGTTCAACGGCGGCGACTACTACGGCGGCCCGCAGCCGGAGGCCGGCCTCGGCATCGCCCGCAGGATCGCCCACATCACCTACCGCAGCGCCGAGGAGCTGGCGGTGCGGTTCGCGCGGCCACCAGGGCGACGAGAACCCGTTCGGCACCCCGCGGGGAGCGGATCGGCCGCTACCAGGTGGAGTCCTACCTGGACCATCAGGCTTCGAAGCTCGTCGGCCGGTTCGACGCCAACGCCTACCTGACCATCACCGAGGCGCTCATGAGCCACGACGTCGGCCGAGGACGCGGCGGAGCGGCCGCCGCGCTGGCACGCTTCACAGGACGGGCCTTCGTGGCGGCCGTGGAGTCGGACCGGCTCTACCTGCCGTCCGAGTCCCACGAACTGGCTGCACTGCTGCCGGCACGCCCCACTGTGCACATGATCGACTCGCCGCTCGGCCATGACGGTTTCCTGGTCCACTACGGGCAGGTGGCCGAGCAGCTGAAGGAGGAGCTCCGGCTGTGAACGCGGAGCCGGGCAACGCCGGCTCCGCGGGCGGTCAGTCCTCCGTGTAGTCCGAACCGTGCGGCATGTCCGTGCCGAACATCGGTGCCGCGTCCGGGCGCTTGGCGCTGATGCCGTCGCCGGACGAGATGCCCTTGATGCGACGGATCACCCACGGGACCAGGTGCGTGCGGGCCCACACGACGTCCTCCGCGCGGGCATGACGCCAGGTCCGCGGCGGCAGCGGCTTGGGTACGAACGGCTCGAGCTCGTGCTCCACGTTGAGGGTCTCCAGCACCATCGCGGCGATGGTGTGGTGCCCGGTGGGGGAGAAGTGCAGGCGGTCCTCCGCCCACATCTCCGGCCGGGAGAGGACCTTCAGGGACCACATGTCCGGCACCAGGGCGTCGTGCCGGGCAGCGATGGTGCGGATGTTCTCGTTGAAGATCGCGACCTTGCCGCGGATGCGGCCGAGCACCGGGGTCTCCTTGATGTCCGTGACGTTGAACAGGATCACGGTGGCACCGGAGGCGGCCAGCCGTTCGACGGCGGCGTCCAGTCGGGTGGCGACGTCGTCCGGGTCCGCGCGGCGCAGGATGTCGTTGCCGCCGGCGCAGATGCTGATCAGATCAGGGCGGAGGGCGAGAGCCGGGTCGATCTGGTCGGCGGCGATCTGGTCCAGGAGCTTGCCGCGCACGGCGAGGTTCGCGTAGGCGAAGTCCTCGCCCGCCGGAGTGAGGCGTGCAAGCTCCTCGGCCACGCGGTCGGCCCAGCCGCGGTGGTAGCCGGGTCGCTCGGAGACCGGGTCTCCGATGCCCTCGGTGAAGGAGTCGCCGAGGGCGACGTAGCGGCGCCACGGATGGGTGACGGCGGAGTCAGAGGTGCGGGGGCCGTCGTCGGGAAGGCGGTGTGCGGAGGAGTCCGTCTGCTGAGTGCTCACGGTCCACCATTCTGGGGAGAGACACCCCGTACTGCAACGGAAGCGGAGTGGCGTGTTCCGCTTGGGCTGCTCGGAATACGCTGGACGCCATGACTGCTCAGACCCCCGAGTTCACCGTCCGCTGGTCCCACCCCGAGGGGGAGCGCACCAAGCACCTCCTGGTGATGCTGCACGGCTTCGGTGCGGACGAGAACGACCTGTTCGGCCTCGTCTCCGCGTTGCCGGAGCACTTCACCGTGGCCTCCGTGCGTGCTCCGCTGCGGATCCCCATGGGCGGCTTCGCCTGGTTCCCGCTGTCCCAGGACCCGGTCACCGGGGAGATCGGATCCGACGCGCCGTCCGTGCGTGCCGCCGTGGAGGCGCTGCACAGCTGGGTCGAGTCCGTCCGCGGCGACTTCTCCACCGTGACCCTGCTCGGCTTCTCCCAGGGCATGGCCATGGCCATGTCCCTGCTGCGCCTGGATCCGTCCGGCTACGCCTGCACCGTGGGCCTGTCCGGCTTCGTGGCCGACCCCGAGCGTCAGGAGGCGGAGCTGGCCACGCTCTTCGACCGGGACGACGAGGTCGCCCGGGTCCAGCCCAAGGTCTTCTGGGGACGCGGCCAGGAGGACCCGATCATCTCCGAGGCCCGCGTGGAGGCCACCCACGGCTGGCTGAACAGGCACGTGGACATGACCAAGATCGTCTACGCCGGCCTCGGCCACGCGATCCACCCGCAGGAGGTCGGCCACGTGCGCGACTACCTGACCCAGGTGGTGCCGAAGGGCTGAGAACGAGGCCGGGGAGAGCGCTTCAGTCAGCCCTGCGGCGCCTCGATCACCACGGACTCCCCGTTGAACTCCACCACGTCCCCATGGTGCAGCTGGGCGCCGCGCTGGGTGCGGACCTCACCGTTGACGGTGACCATGCCGTCCTGGATCACGTCGCGCGCCATGGCGCCGTCCTCCACGAGCGAGGCGAGCTTGAGGGCCTGGCCGAGGCGGATGGTCTCGTCGCGGATGGGCAGGGGTTGTGCGTCGGAAGTCATGAGGCCATTGTCCCCGGTAGGCTTGGCCTCACGCGAGTCGTGCGCGTCCCCGGGCCGTGCCCGGACGCCTCGACCCCTCCCGCCGACGCAGCTGCGTACCGCGCCGGCCTGCCCCACACCCGAGACGACGGAAGTGACACTCACCCATGGCTGCCAAGTCCCCGCTGGACAACGTCATCAACCTCGCCAAGCGCCGAGGCTTCGTGTTCCAGGCCGGTGAGATCTACGGCGGTTCCCGCTCGGCCTGGGACTACGGGCCGCTGGGCGTGGAGCTGAAGGAGAACATCAAGAACGAGTGGTGGAAGACCTTCGTGCGCTCCCGCGAGGACATGGTCGGCCTGGACTCGTCCATCATCCTGCCGCGGGACGTGTGGAAGGCCTCCGGCCACGTGGACACCTTCACCGACCCGCTCGTGGAGTGCACCTCCTGCCACAAGCGCCACCGCCAAGACCACCTGGAGGAGGCCTTCGAGGCGAAGAAGGGCCGCAAGGCGGAGTCCATGGCGGAGATCGTGTGCCCGGACTGCGGCACCCGCGGCGAGTTCACCGAGCCGCAGCTGTTCTCCGGCCTGATGAAGACCTTCCTCGGCCCCGTGGACAATGAGGAGGGCCTGCACTACATGCGCCCGGAGACGGCGCAGGGCATCTTCGTGAACTTCCTCAACGTGGTGAACGCCGCCCGCAAGAAGCCGCCGTTCGGCATCGGCCAGGTCGGCAAGGCGTTCCGCAATGAGATCACCCCCGGCAACTTCATCTTCCGCACCCGCGAGTTCGAGCAGATGGAGATCGAGTACTTCGTGCCGCCGGCCGAGGCCCAGGAGCACTTCGACCGCTGGGTGGAGGACTGCTGGAACTGGTTCGTGGACTTAGGGCTCGACCCGGACAACATGCGCCGCTTCGACGTCCCGGCCGAGGAGCGCGCGCACTACTCGGACGGCACCATCGACCTGGAGTACCGCTTCGGCTTCGGCGGCGGCGAGGGCTGGGGCGAGCTCATGGGCGTCGCCAACCGCACGGACTACGACCTGTCCCAGCACACCGAGCACTCCGGCACGAAGATGCAGTACTTCGACCAGGCCAACAACGAGCACTACACCCCGTACGTGATCGAGCCGTCCTTCGGTCTGACCCGCGCCATGATGGCGTTCCTCGTGGACGCCTACGCGGAGGACGAGGCCCCGAACACCAAGGGCGGCGTGGACGTGCGCACCGTGCTGAAGCTGGACCCGCGCCTGGCCCCGGTCAAGGCCGCCGTGCTGCCGCTGTCCAAGAAGCCGGACCTGCAGCCGGCCGCCCAGGGACTCGCGGACGAGCTGCGCGCCCTGTGGAACATCGAGTACGACGACGCCGGCGCCATCGGCCGCCGCTACCGCCGCCAGGACGAGATCGGCACCCCGTACTGCATCACCGTGGACTTCGACACCCTCGAGGACCAGGCGGTCACCGTCCGCGAGCGAGACACGATGCAGCAGGAGCGCGTGGCCCTGTCCCAGGTGAGGTCCTACCTGCTGGAGCGTCTGGTCAAGTGACCGGCGCGCAGCAGAACGGCAGCGCCCGTCCCGCCCCGGAGGGCCTGACCCTCCGGGCGTGGGAGGAGGGCGACGACCTGCGGCTCCTCGAGGTCTTCGGGGACCCCGTGGACGTCCAGCAGCACCAGGACCGCGCCATGCTGGCCCCCTCCTCGGACACCCCGTGGCGCCGCTGCGTGGTGGCCGAGGTCGACGCGGTCCCGGTGGGTGCCGCCGTGGTCTACGCGTCCTCGCTGCACCCGCAGCGTCTCTGGCTGTACGTGGAGACCGCCGCCTCCGAGCGCGGCCGCGGCATCGGCACCGCCCTCGTGGCGTCCCTGCGGGAGATCGTGGCGGCGGCGCACGCCGCCGGCGAGGTCCCGACGACGGCACTCAAGTCCCGCTTCGGCCTCGCCCCGGAGGACACCCGGACGGTGGCCGAGGGTGAGGAGCTGCCCGAGCTCGACCTCGAGTCCCGCGCCGCACGCGCGGCCCAGGCCGAGGCGACCGGCGCCTTCCTCACCGCCCAGGGCTTCGCCCCGATCCAGCGCTCCCGGCGGGTGGCGGTCGCCGCCCGCGCGGTCGCCCTGCCGACTCTGCGCACCGAGGAGACCCCGGAGGGGGTGACCCTCGAGGAGTCCTCCACGGGCTCCGTGGAGCTCACCCGCGCCGTGGCCGCCTTCTACAACGGCACGCATGACTGGGACCCATCGGAGATGAGTCTTGGCCAGGCCCAGCAGATGCTGCTCGGCCCGGACACGGGAGCCGCCGGCGCGGTCGTCCTGCGGGACCGGCCCGGTGCCGAGGGCGGCGCCATCCGTGCCTTCGCCGTGTCCTACACGGCCGAGCGTCAGCAGGACCCGGCGGACGTGCTGCTCGGCTGGGACCCCGAGCTCCCGGACGGCGAGGCGCAACAGGCCGTGGCCGACCTGCTCGCCCTGCTGGTGGCCCAGCATCCGGTGCAGATCGAGGTGGACGAGTCCATGACGGCCCTGGCGCCGATCGTGGACGGCCTGCTCACCGCCGGGTACGCCCAGGTGCTGGCCGACGCCTCCGTGGTGGCGACCGCATGACCTCCTCCGGTCGTATGCGGGAGGCTGCGGCCGTCGTCGGGACTGACGGGGCCGGTGCCGCAGCCCAGGACCCGGCGCGCGTGCGCGCGTTGCGGGCCACCGTGCTGACGGTCGCCCTGCTGAACCTGGCCTACATGCTGGTGGAGATCGCGGTGGCGCTGTCCATCCGCTCCGTGGCCCTGGTGGCGGACTCGGTGGACTTCTTCGAGGACTTCGCCGTCAACCTGCTGATCTTCATCGCCCTCGGCTGGACCCTGGCCCGGCGGGCCCTGGTGGGCAAGGCGATGGCCGTGATCATCGTGCTGCCGGCCCTGGCGGCCCTGGTCATGGCGGTCGTGAAGATGGGGGACCCCGAGCCGCCCGCCGTGGGCGCGCTGCTGTGGACGGCCCTCGGCGCGATCGGCGTGAACCTGGTCTGCGTGGTGCTGCTGTCCCGCTTCCGCTCCGACGGCGGCTCCCTCACCCGGGCCGCCTGGCTGGCCGCCCGCAACGACCTCATCGCCGGGGTGGTGCTCATCGCGCTGGCCGGCGCCACCGCCCTGACCGCCTCGGGCTGGGCGGACATCATCGTGGGCCTGCTGCTGGTGGCCCTCAACGGCTCCGCCGCCAAGGAGGTCTGGGAGGCCGCCACCGAGGAGCAGCTGGCCGCCAAGGCCCTCGCCGGCGAGTTCGACGACGACTGAGCCTCGCCGGCCCCTCCGGCGGCCGCGCGCTCGTGCGGCCATCTCGTCTGCCGGCTGCGTCTCTCCGTGGGCAGCCGGCGGTTCAGGCCCGCGTCCGGGCGCGCAGCGCCACGGTGCACAGCAGGCCGGCGGCGGCC
>NZ_JBNFOB010000019.1:0-18000 GCF_057364565.1 Micrococcus sp. LASM2_SD2
GCCTGGCCGCCGCCGCGGCCGTCCCCGGCACCCTGCCCCACCGGATGCGCCACGCGGCTGGCGAGGCGGAAGGCGGAGGCGAGCAGGCCGTCGTCGGGACGCCGGGAGGCGGAGGACAGACCGCGGACGGGACGGTCCTGCGGATCGGCCATCCCTCCGGCGTCACCCCGGTGACGGCCCACGTGGAGCAGCGAGAGGACGGCACGTGGCATGCCCGCGAGGCGTCCCTGTTCCGCACGGCGCGGATCCTGATGCGCGGCGAGGTGTGCGTCCGCGCCTGACGACAGCGCCTTCTCGTCCCGGCGAGCGCCAGGTGAGCCGCCAGGCTCAGCCGCGGTGCGGGTCGTCCTCCGGGCGGAGCATGTCCAGACCCAGGCCGGGGCCGCCGAGCAGGCGCAGGCGGCCGTCGTCCACCATGCCGCCGGCCGGGACCTGCGAGGCGAACCACGCCGGCGGATCCAGGTCCACCATGGTGATGGACGGGTTCGCGAACGCCAGGTGCGCGGCCGCGGTGATGCCGATCTTCGGCTCCATCATGGCGCCCACCATGCACGTCAGGCCCGCCTCCTCGGCGAGCCGGGCGATCTTCAGCCCCTCGCCCAGCGAACCGGTCTTCGCGAGCTTGATGTTGAGCATGTCAGCGGCCCCGGCGTCGATGACGCGGCGGGCGTCCGCGGCGGTCCACAGGGACTCGTCCGCCATGATCGGGAACGGGGAATCCCTGCGGACCAGGGCCATGCCGGCCAGGTCCGCCTTCGCCACCGGCTGCTCCACGACCTCGATCGGCAGCCCCTCGGAGCGCATGGTCTCGAGCATGCGGACGGCACCCTCCGGGGACCAGCCCTGGTTCGCGTCGATGCGCAGCGTCACGCCCGGCTCCGCGGCGACCACCGCGTGCAGGCGCTCCACGTCCTCGGCGGTATCCCCGCCGAGCTTGACCTTCAGGATCCGGTAGCCGGCCGCCACCGCCTCTCGGGCGTGACGGGCCATGGTCTCCGGCTCCTCCAGGGACACGGTCATGTCCGAGTCGAAGGCCGCCTCCGGGTCGAAGGAGCCGCCGAGCAGCTCCACCACCGGACGGCCCTCGGCCTTGCCGACCGCGTCCCAGACGGCCACGTCCAGGGCCCCACGGGCCGAGGACGCGCCCTCCACGGCACCCCGGGCGAGCTCGGCGAACTCGTCCGGGGTGCCGGTGACGCCCTCCACGGCCGCACGCAGCGGCCCGGAGAGGTTCGCGACGACGGACTCCGCGCTCTCGCCGGTCACCGCCACCGTCTCGGCGGCGGTGCCCTGGCCCACCGTGCCGTCCGCGAGTTCGACCTCGCAGACCGCGTAGGCCACGGCCTCGGTGCGGCGCTGCGCCGTCACGAACGGCCGCAGCAGCGGGCAGGCGTGCAACCGGGCGGAGACCCGGACGATGCGGTGGGAGTCCGTCGTCGCACCCATGTCACATGCCTGCCATGATGTTGGCGCCGACCAGGCCGATCCACGTGCCCATGATGGAGCCGATCAGCGCGAACAGCACACCCACCGGCACGAGCTGGCGGGAGAAGGTGCCGGCCACCACCGGGGCGGAGGCCATGCCGCCCACGTTCGCCACCGAGGCGACGACCACGGAGAACATGTCCGTCTTGGTGAGCTTCGCGTAGACCAGCATGATCAGGGCGTGCAGGATCAGGGCGACCGCGGCGGCCACCAGGAACCAGCCGCCCTTGGCGATGTCCGCGAAGTCCGAGCCGGAGGCCAGCTGGCCGATCACCATGAACAGCATCAGGGTGCCGACCTCATGCGAGCCGGCGGCCTTGCCCAGCGGGGTCTGCGCCACGATCAGGCCGAGCACGGACACGATGATGATGGTCCAGGCGGTGGCGTTGATCGCCTCGCCGATCTCCGGCAGCAGGCCGCCCACGTACAGGGCCACGGCGGACACGAACAGCGAGCCGAAGGTCAGGCCGGCCAGCGAGGTCACGGTGATCGGGTGCTTCTCGATCTCCGCGTCGGCGATGTGGCGGTCCAGGAACGAGGTGTCCGCCTTGGTGAAGCGGTTGAACGCCCCGGAGAACACCACGGCGGAGAACATCAGCATCAGCCAGACCGAGTACAGCACCGTGTCCGCGATCAGGGCGACACCGAAGGTGGACTCCGGAGCGGCCACGATGCCCTGGACGGCCGTCATGTTGGCCGAGCCGCCGGTCCAGGAGCCCAGGAGGGCGCCGAACGCCTTGCCCGCACCCTCCAGGTCCGCGAGAGCGCCCTGGAAGATGAAGAACGAGGCCAGGAACGCCAGGAAGATCGAGAGGGAGGTGACGAAGAAGGTGATCAGCAGCTTCGGACCGAGCTGGATGATCTTCTTGATGTCGCACTGCAGCAGGAACAGGAACACCATCGCCGGCAGCAGGAAGACGCGGAGCTCCTTGAGGGCGTCGCGCGCCTCGTTGTCTCCCGCGCCGAACACGCCGAGCGTGTTGAGCAGGGCGATGGTCAGGTACATGAGGACCATGGCCGGGACGTACTTGAAGAACTTCCAGCCGGTGGTCTTCTCGAGGACGATCAGCACGCCGGCGATGCCGGCCACCACGCCGATCATGAGCAGCCCGTCAGTGATCACGGGGGCCTCCTAGGGTGAGCGCCTTGCGGTCCCGCCCCTCCCTGGCAGGAGGGGACGGGCCGCGCGGACGGGGTGACGAGTGATGACACCGCTCCCCCGCCCGGACGCTGCGGTCCGGCGGCGATGCTCACGGCGCGGCCCTGTGCAGGGCACGGCGCCCCGGCACAGCCGGGTGGGGAAGCGTGATGCGGCTCACTGTACAGCCATGCAGGCCATGTGACGCGGCTGCATGCCGTCCGGGCAAGGTGTGTCCCCGTTCACTAGAGTCGGGCCATGACGTCGATCGACCGGCTGCAGGCCGAGGTGGAGGACCGCTGGAGCCGCAGGGACACGCCGTCCTGGCCGGATCCGCACACCGGGGGCCGGGACTCCCTGCCCGAGGAGTATGAGCGGGTCACTGACCCGGACCGGTACCGGATCGTCCACGAGCGGGCCCGACTCTGGGCGCAGGTGCTCGCCGCGCACGGTGCCCGCGCCGAGGAGCTCGCACCCCGGGACGCCCCTGCCTGGTCAGGCGAGGCCTCACGCAGTCCGGTGGACCGCCTGGTGCGGATCGACCCTCCCGTCGGCGCCGTCGGCGCCCTCCCCCTGTTCCTCTGCGAGACGGACGGGTACATGGCGGAGGGGAGTGCCGTCGTCGGGAACCCGGAGAGGGACGACGACGGCTCCTCACCCGGCAACCCCGTCCCACCCACCCTTCGGATCGCCTGGGGCGGGACGGACGTGCTGCTGGAGGTGGTGCCGGACTGCGGCTGCGACGCCTGCGACCACGGCTCGGCCGACCTGCTCGAGGCCGTGGACGACACCGTCCGCAACGCCGTGGAGGACACCGTCCGGCTGGTGGGCCGACGCTCCTGGCCCGTGCGGAAGAACGCACGGGACTGGCACCTGACGTGGCA
Source organism: Micrococcus sp. LASM2_SD2 (assembly GCF_057364565.1). Classification (NCBI taxonomy): domain Bacteria; kingdom Bacillati; phylum Actinomycetota; class Actinomycetes; order Micrococcales; family Micrococcaceae; genus Micrococcus; species Micrococcus sp. LASM2_SD2. Next base: position 3,508 of record NZ_JBNFOB010000019.1, read on the forward strand.
CGCCGACGGCAGCGCCCAGGGGTCCGGCACCTTCCCCGGCGGGCGCGGGATCCGCAGGTATCAGCGGGACCGGGACGCCTGGTGGCGGATGAACGCGGCGTGCGAGCAGATCGTCCGCGGGGAGCGCCCACGGCTGCCGCGCGGCACGGAGGTGACGGTCGGGGCGGGCGTGGTTCCCGGAGGACCGGGGCTGAGCCGAGCCCGAGCCCCCGGCCGCCCGTCAGAGCCCGCCGTGCACCCAGGCGCCGCCCACGGCCGTGGCGACGACCTCGATGTCCCCGATCTCCTCAGCCGGCACCTCGAGCGGACTCGCAGCGAGCACCACGAAGTCCGCCAGCTGCCCGGACCGGATCTGCCCCTTGCGGCCACCCCAGCCGGTGGCCACGGCCGACCCCACGGTGTAGGCGTGCAGGGCCTCGGCGGCGCTGATCCGGTCCGCCGGGGAGAACTCCCGGCCGGCGAAGGACCTCCGCAAAACGAAGTCCTGCATCACCCGCAGCGGGGCACCGTGCGTCACCGGCCGGTCCGAGGATCCGGGCAGCACCATGCCGGCGTCCAGCAGGCGCTTGGCTGGGTAGGACAGCGTTGCGCGCTCGGCACCGAGGCGCTCCTCCTCGCCCTCGCCGAAGGCCGCGATGAAGTTCGGCTGCGTGGCCAGCACGATCCCCAGCCGGGCCATGTCCCGGATCTGGTCGTCCCGGATCACGCCGCCGTGCTCGATCCGGTGGGGGATCCGCGGCCGCCCGTAGGACAGCTGCGCCTCCTCGATCACCTGGACCGCGAAGTCCGCGGCCGCATCTCCCTGGGCGTGCAGCGCCAGCGACCAGCCGGCGGCGGCGGCCGCCAGCGTGGAGGCCCGCATGTGGGCGGCGTCCTGCTGCAGGTAGCCGTAGACGTGGTGGCAGTGCTCGTACTCCTGGGTCATGGCCGCGGTGCGGCTCATGACGGACCCGTCCGCGAAGACCTTCGCCGGACCCACCTGCAGCCATTCGTCCCCCAGGCCGGTGCGCAGGCCTGCGTCCAGGGTGACGCGTTCGCCGTCGTCGGCATGCCCGGCCACCGGGTGCAGGGCGTCCAGGGTGATCATGACCTGGAACCGGGTCTTGAGCATGCCGGCGTCCTTGGCCCGCTGGTAGGCGCCGAACTCGAGCGGACTGTGGCCGATCCACCCGCCGGCCACGCCCGCGTCCGTCACCGAGGTCAGCCCCTCGGCCGCATACGCCGAGGACGCCCGTTCGAGTGCCCCGGCGATCGACTCGTCCGACTCCGGCTGCAGCAGCCGGTTCACGGAGGACATGGCGGTCTCCTTGAGCACGCCGGTGGGGCGTCCGCTCGCGTCCGTGACGATCTCGCCGCCCTCGGGCTGCCGGTGGATGCCCTCGGGGATGCCGGCCATGAAGAGCACGGCCGAACTCACGGTGTAGGCGTGGCCGTGGCTGTGCCGCAGCAGCACGGGGCGGCCCTGCGCGGCGTTGTCCAGGCCGTCGCGCTGCGGCTCTGGGCCGGTCAGCTCGGCCGGGTTGTACCCGGTGCACACCACCCAGGTGCCGGGGGTCAGCTGCTCGGCCCGCTCCTCGATGGCCGCGTAGACGGCGTCCGCGGTCTCGAGCCCCTCGAGGTCCAGCTCCAGCAGGGACTGGCCGAACCACACGGAGTGTGCGTGCGCGTCGTTGAAGCCGGGGGTGATGACCTTCCCGCCCGCGTCCACGCGCACCACGGCGTCCAGGCCCTCGATGCGCTCGTCCACGCCCACGAACACGCCGTTCCACACGCCGAGCCTCGAGGCGATGGGGCGGTAGGAGTCCCCGGTGAGGATGCGGGCGTTCTCCACGATCAGGTCGAGCTGCATGCTGGGGCTGTCCTCCAGGGGGTGTCGGCGGGCGTGCCGCCGCGGCACGGGTCTGTTCCCGCCCAGTGTCCCCCATCCGGCGCGCGATGCCCGTCCCGCGGCCTGATGCGCCCCGGTCCCGGCAGGCCCCTACCGTGACCGCATGGACTCCCGCTCCCGCGGCGGCCGTGGACGCAGCCCTGCGCCGCGGCCGGCCCGTACGCTCAACCCCATGAGCACCGCCGAGCCGCGCATCCTGCCCACTGACGGCCGCGGCGATGCTCGGCGGAGAACGCCGCGATCCTCCGCGCGAACGAACGGCTCGGGTTCGTGGTGGACGAACGGTGGGTGACGCTCGCGGCTCCCACCGCGAGCCCGGGCTAAGCGCCGGACCGGCCTCCCGTCAGGCCTGCAGCGCCGGATGCAGGTCCTTCATGCGGAACCTGCGGCGCCGGTGGACCACCAGCATGTCCAGGGCCAGGGCGGCGGCACCGATCACCAGCAGCACGGTCCACGCCGTCCAGAAGTGCTGATCGGATCCGCCGGAGATCGCGACCCGGAACGCCCCGATCGAGTAGGTCATGGGCATGAACGGGTGCAGCGCCTGGAAGAAGCCCGGCAGCACCGCGGACGGATAGGTTCCGCCGGTGGAGGCCAGCTGCAGGATCAGCAGGACCAGCAGCACAGCGGAACCGGGCGTGCCCAGCGCGTTCTGGATCAGATGCGCGATGAGGGAGAACGTCGCGGCCACCAGGAGCGTGAGCGCCACCGCCCGCACGGGATGCACCGGCTCCAGGCCCAGGGGCACCGTGGCACCCAGCATCACCAGGCTGCCGGCCATCGCCACCAGGCCCACCGGCAGCCACGCCGCGAGCGTCAGGGCCAGCGGGTTCCGGCGCCCTGCCAGCAGCCGGGCGCTCACCGGACGCATGATGTTGAAGGCGGCGATGCCGAACACCCACAGGGCGATGGAGAAGAACATCGGCGCCATGCCGCGGCCGTACACCTCGGCGGAGTGCTCCACATCCATGTTCGCCTTGACCGGACGGGACATCACGAGCGACGCCTCGTCCCGCTCGGCCTCGGTCAGCGCAGGGATCTGCTCGACGCCGTCCTTGAGCTCTGTGGCCAGCTGACCGGCACCGTCCTCGAGCTCGTTCAGCCCCGACCGCAGTGACGAGGAGCCGTCCTTGAGCTCGCCGATGCCGCTGTCCAGCTCCGTGGCTCCGGACTGCAGCTGCGTGGCGCCGTCCTCCAGCTGATGGGCGCCGTCGGCCAACGAGGCGTTGCCCTCGACGAGTTCGTCCGCACCGTCCTTGAGCTCGCCGAGCCCACTCTGCAGCGACCCGGCACCGTCCTGGAGGGCCCCCAGGCCCTGGTCGAGCTCGGTGGCACCCGCGCCGAGCTGCTCGAGGCCGTCCGCGAACCGTCCAGCCCCGTCCGCCAGGGTGTCGGCGCCGGTCTTGGCCTCTCCGATGCCGCCCTGCAGGGTCTGTGCACCGTCGGCCACGGCGTGGGCACCGTTGTTGAGGTCCGTGAGGTCCTTCTTGGCCTGCGCGGCCGCGTTCTCGCCGACGAGGGTCTGCACACGCTCGTCGGCGGCCGCGGACAGGCCCGCGACCTCCTGCACCCGGTCATTGACCTCGGTGACGCGCTCGTCTGCGCCCACGAGCGCCTTCTGCAGCGCGGCGTACTGCTCCGACTCCGCGAGGTCGGGGTCCTCCTCGCCGAGCTCGGCCAGGGCGGCCTGGGCCTCGGCGATGCGCGCCGACGCGCCCTCCTCGCCCTTCCCGGAGGCCGCGCCCACGCGCTGCACGCCCTCGTCCACGGCCGCGACATCGGCGGCCACGGCCTCCTGGCGCTCGATCACGGTGTTCAGGCGGGGCACCACGGTGTCATGGAGCTTCTGGGTGCCGTCGGCCACCTGGGAGGCGCCGTCGGCGAGCTCGGCCGAACCGGTCTGCAGCTGGCCCAGGCCGTCAGACAGGTCCTGGGCTCCCGACCGCAGGGTGGGGGCCTTCTCGGCGAGCTCACCGGCACCGGAGGCCAGCTTCTGGGAGCCTTCCCGGGCCTCGCCCAGACCGGAGCTCAGCTGCGTGGCACCGTCCTGGGCCTGGGAGACCCCGTCCGAGAGCTGGACCGCGCCGGCGGAGGCCTGGTCGGCACCGTCGGCGAGCTCCCCGGCGCCCGAGGCCAGCTCTCCGGCGCCCGAGGCCAGCTGGGACGAGCCGTCCTTGGCGTCGGCGAGGCCTTCGTCGAGCTGGGCGGCACCCTGCCGTGCCGAGGTGGTGCCCTCCTTCAGCTCCGCGGCACCGTCGGCGGCCTCGGACATGCCGCCGCGCAGCTCGTTCAGGTTGTCGAACACGGCTTCGAAGTACGCCTCGATCGCGGACCGGTTCACCGCCGCCTCCACCTTCGCCTCACTCGACGCGGTGACGGAGCCGATCACGAAGCCGTTCGCATCGTCACGGCGCAGGGTGATCTCAGCCTGCTGCGGCGTCCCGCCCCCGTCGGGGCTGATGAGGTTGCTGCTGAGGTCGGAGGGGATCTCGAGGATGAGGTAGTAGCGCCCGTCGCGCAGGCCCTCTTCGGCCTCCTCACGGGTGGTCTCATGCCAGTCGAAGTCGTTGTCCTCCACCAGCTTCTCGGTCATGTCCGCGCCGGTGGTGAGGGTGGTGTCCCCGTGCTTGACGGGCCTGTCCTCGTTCACGATGGCCACCGGGAGGCGGTCCAGCCGCCCGTAGGGGTCCCAGTTCGCGGACAGGTAGAGGGCACCGTAGAGGGCGGGCACGAGGATCACGAAGATCAGGGCGAGCAGCGGAAGGCCGCGGCGGAATCGGCGGAGTTCGTAGCGGAACAGCATCAGTTCTCCCGGAAAGAGTGCAGGGTGAGGAGCACGGCGTCGCGCGGGGTGGGCGCGGAGCCCACGGCACTCACGGCGAAGGGATGCCCGTGGTCCTTGAGGATGTCCAGGGCGGAGTAGAGGTCGGTCAGTTCGTCCACGGTCAGGGACGCGTCCACGTCGTCGAAGGTGACGAGCCGGGCCGGGCGCAGGCAGGCCAGGAGCGCGGCGATCAGCGACCGGGTGGGCGCGGACAGCTCCCCCACCTCGGTGTCCGGATCCACACGCAGGCCGACGGCCTCGGCGAGGAGGGCAAAGCGCGCCCTGCCGGTCCGACGGCGGACGCCGTCCAGGAGGCAGCGCTCGTCCACCACCTCCCGCACGGTGAGCGCGGGTTCGAGCTCCACCAGGTCGGTGACCCGGGCGACGGCGGTGAGGGAGCGCAGGGCGTGGGGGTGCCGGGCTGCGTCGATCGGCGGCCGGTATGCCCGCGCGGCGGGACGCTCCGGACCGTCCAGCGCGACGTCCACGGGACCACCGGTGAGGACGAGGTCCCCGGCGACGCCCATGAGGCGCCCCGTGAGGGCCAGGAGCAGGGCCGAGCGGCCCGAGCCCTGGGAGCCGAGCACGGCCAGGTGGGTCCGCGGCGGAAGCACCAGGTCCACGGGCCCGAAGACGGGCCCCTGGCCCGTGCGCAGCGTCAACGCCCGGGCCACGAGAGAGGAGAGCGGGAGGCCGTCGTCGGAGGCTGCGAAGTCCGGGCGGTCGGCGCCGGTCTCGATGTCGGTGTGGATGGGTGACATGGATCCTCTTTTGCCAGGTCGAGGCGGATTCAATACTATCGGTATTGAGTACCGAAGGTATTCAATACCATCAGCATCGAAAGGGCAACATGGCCACCCGACCCCGCCGCGAGGACGTCCGCGCGGCCATCCTAGAGCACGCCGCACGATCGTTCGAACGGGACGGCTATGCGAGGTCCTCCCTCGCTCGCATCGCGGCGGACGCCGGATACACCAAGGGCGCCGTGTACTCCAGCTTCGACGGGAAGCCGGACCTGTTCGTCTCGGCCTGCACGGCCCAGTTCGAGGGCGTCACAGTGAAGGCCACGGCAGGCATGACAGATGCCCTGGACGATCCCGGGATGCCCCGGGACGCACTGGTGCAGCGCGTGGCCGCCGCCCTGGCGGACATTGTCCTGACGACCTCCGGAGACTGGGCCTCGCTCCTCCACGAGTTCCAGGCGGCCGGCCTGCGTGAGGCCACGGTGGGAGCGGCCTACCGCGACCTGACGGCCCGACGCCGGGACTTCCTCGCCGACCTGCTGCGCCGGCACCGCGCACTGGAGAGCGTGCCGGCCGCACAGGTGACCCATTCGGCCGCCATGCTGCTGATGCTCATGCACGCGTTGACCGTCGAACGTCGCCTGGCACCCGACACCCTGCAGGCCGAGGACGTGCGGCGCACCCTGGCCGCCGCCGTCGACTCGCTGCTGCCCTGACGAGGCCGAGCCGGACCCACACGGACCCGGATCGAGAGGGAGCCGGTCGAGCCTCTCCACTCACCCCAGGCAGCGGTCCTCCGGGTCCACGGCGGACATGATGCGGCGGCCGATGGTCGCCAACTGCCGCACCTGACTGCGCGTCAGGGGGTCGAAGATCAGCCTGCGGGCCTCGGCCACATGCCCGGGAGCGGCGGCCACCACGGCCGTACGGCCCTCCTCGGTGAGCGTGGCCAGCATGGCGCGGCGGTCCTCCGGGCACGGGGTGCGGCGCACCCAGCCGCGCGCTCCAGGCGGCCGACCACCTGGGACAGCCGCGGCAGCGAGCCGGAGGCCAGGTGCGCCAACTGTCCCATGCGCAGCGTCTGCTCCGGCGCCTCGGACAGGGTGGCGATCACGGAGTACTCGAAGTGGGAGATCCCGGAGTTCGTGCGCAGCTGGGCGTCCAGGGCCGTCTCCAGGCGCAGCACCACGGACATCAGGGCCATGAAGGCCTCCTGCTCCTCGGCGTCCAGCCAGCGGGGCTCCTCGCCCGCGCCCACCGGTCCCGCCACAGTGTCCCCGCTCGTCCGGGCCGCCTCCGCCGTCTCGCTGCGCATCTCATCCTGCATGCTGGGGATCCTACTCCTCTGCTGGTTCACGGATTAAGGAAACTCACACCGGGCACCCTTCCTCCCGGGGACCCGCACGGGGTAGATTCATTTCACGCTTGAACTGATCTGACGGCCGGACCACCGGCCAGGAGGCCCCCGATGAGCACCACCGTGCAGGACCCCTGGGCCCAGCCCACCCCCGCCGGCGCCTACGACGACCTACTCGCCCGCGCGCTGCCGATCACCCGCGCCCAACGGCGGTGGACCGAGGAGGACGGCCGCCTGCCCGCCCTGTTCGTCAGCCACGGCGCCCCGCCCACCCTGGACGACCCGCAGTGGCTGGCCGACCTGTTCGCCTGGGCGCAGTCCATGCCGAAGCCGCGCGGCATCGTGATCGTCTCCGCCCACTGGGAAGACGCACCCGCCGCCATCTCCTCCGCCGAGGCCGGCACCCCGCTGGTCTACGACTTCGGCGGGTTCCACCCGCGCTACTACCAGCTGACCTACGGCACCCCGGACGCCACGGAGCTGGCGGACCGGGTGCACGGGGCCCTGCAGTCCCGGCATCAGGCCGCGCACCGCCACACCCGGCGCGGCCTGGACCACGGCGCCTACATCCCGCTGATGGCCATGTACCCGGACGCGGACGTGCCGGTGGTGCAGGTCTCCATGCCGAGCCAGGATCCCGCGGACCTGCTGCGCCTCGGCGAGACGCTGCGGGAACTGCGGGACGAGGGCGTGCTGGTGATCGGCTCCGGCTTCATGACGCACTCGTTCGCCGCCATGCGGGACCCGCGCCTGTTCGGTCACGTGGACGCCTTCGACAAGTGGGCCGCCGAGATGGCCCACGCCGGCGACGTGGACGCCCTCATGGGCTATCTGGACCGGGCCCCGGGGGCGCGCATCGCGCACCCGACCGCCGACCACTACGTGCCACTGCTGCTCACCATGGGCGCCGCGGACGACCCGACCACCACGCGCACCGTGTTCGACCGGTTCGTGTTCTCCAACCACATCCGCAGCTTCAGCGTGGACTGACCGGGACGGGACCCGGCGCCCGTCCCCGACGCCACGCGGCTCCACCGCGTCTCACTCCCCCGCGTCGAACCGCGCCTTCGCCTCGGCGATCAGCTCCGGCCGAGCCAACAGCTCCAGGGCGGTGGCGGCGAGCACGAGCGCACCGTCGACCGTGGCGGCATCGGCCTTCTCGCCGAGCGCCGCGGCGGTGAACTCGCGGGTGTGGTTGGCGATCCCCGGCTCCAGCTCCAGCATCGGGTGCATGGACGGCACCACATGGGACACGTTGCCCATGTCCGTGGAGGCGCCGAAGCTCTCCTCGGTGGCCTCCTCGCGCCCGACGGCCGCGAACACCTCCCCGGCCAGCCCTGCGAGCACGGGGTTGTTGCGCATGGTCGAGTACGCCGGGGTGGGCGAGGTGACCTCCACGGTGCAGCCGGTGGCAATCGCCGCGCCCTCGAAGCAGGCCCGCACCTTCGGCACGAGCGTGTCCAGCAGATACTCCTTCTCCATGGACCGGACGAACACCCGCACCCCGGCGGTCTCCGGGATGATGTTCGGCGCCTGCCCGCCGTTCGTGACGATCGCGTGCACGCGTGCCCCGTCCTTGAGCTGCTGCCGCAGCAGCCCGATGGCGGTCAGGGACAGGGTGGCCGCGTCCAACGCGTTGACGCCGTCGTGCGGAGTGGCCGCCGCATGCGAGGCCCTGCCCCGGAACTCCACGTCCATGGCCACCCGGCCCATCGCCGCGAACCCGGTCTCGTTGAACCCGGAGGGGTGGACCATCATCGCCGCGTCCACCCCGTCCAGCACACCCGCCTCGATCATCGGCACCTTCCCGGCGGCACCCTCCTCGGCAGGCGAGCCGACCACCACGAGGTGCGCGGCCGTCGTCGGGAAGCCATGGGCGCCGCCGGAGGCGAGCGCGTCCCGGGTGAGCAGGGCCCCGCCCAGGCCGGCGGCGGCGATGATGTTGTGCCCGCAGGCGTGGCCGATCTCCTCGAGGGCGTCGTACTCGCAGAAGAACGCGAGGGTGGGGGCGTCCTCGCCGGCACCGTCGGTGGACCAGCGTGCCACGAACGCGGTCTCGAGGCCCGCGTAGCCGCGCTCAACGGCGAAGCCCTCCTTCTCCAGCTCGTCCGCCAGCAGCGCCGAGGCGTACCGCTCCTCCCAGCGGATCTCCGGATGGGCGTGGATGTCCTCGGCGATCTCCACCAGCCTGCCCCGGCGTGCGGGGACGAGCTCGGCGTTCAGCGCCTCGACGGTCTGGGCGATGCCCATGTCAGGTCCTCTCTGTGGGGTCGGCCCACGCGGTGGTGGGGTCGTCTCACTCGGTCTCCAGCATGATGCCCGCGCCCGGCCCCAGCGGCAGGTCCAGCGCGTAGAAGCCGAACAGGATCGTCAACCAGGCGATCCAGAACGGCACCACGAACGGGATCATGCGGGCCATGGTGGTGCCCAGGCCGGCCTCCGGCTCGTACTTCCTCAGCATCGCCAGCAGCACCACCATGTACGGGTTCAGCGGGGTCATCACCTGGGTGGCCGAGTCGCCCACGCGGAACGCGGCCTGCACGAAGGCCGGCTCGAAGCCGATGATGCCGAGCATGGGGACGAACACGGCGGCCATGAGCGTCCACATCGAGGAGCCGGAGATGATGAAGAGGTTCAGCAGGGAGCAGAGCAGGACGAAGCCGATGATCAGCGGGAAGCCGCTCAGGCCCACACCCTGCACGAACTCCGCGCCGGTCACCGCGATCCACGAGCCGATGCCGGACCAGTTGAACAGGGCGATGAACTGGCCCAGGATGAACGCCAGCACCAGGAAGCTCGTCATGTCCTTCAGCGCCTCGCCCATCATCACGGGCACGTCCTTGAAGCCGCGGACCGTGCCGGCCTTCCGGCCGTAGACGTAGCCGGAGACCGAGAAGAACACGAAGATGATGAACACGATCGAGTCCAGCAGCGGGGACTTCGGCAGGAAGCCGCCCTCCTCGTTCCTCCACGGCGAGTCCGGCATGAGCGCGAACAGGGTGACGGCGATCGCGATGAGGAGCACCGTGAGGGTGGCCCAGCCGAGGGCCTTCTTCTCGATCGGGGTGACCTCGCCCTCCGCCTTGTTGGTGCGGGCCTCGGCCACGGCCTGCTCGTCGCCGATGATGCGCATCTCACGGGTCACCGTGGAGAGCTGCTCGGTCTGCGCGTCCCGCTCCTCGGTGGGCACGCCCTCACGGGTCAGGCGGGGCTCCAGGACCTTGTCGATCACCAGACCGGCGATCAGGGAGAGCACGATCGCGGAGACGATGTTGAAGAAGTAGTTGGACAGCGGGTTCACCGTGTGCGCGCTCTGCTCCAGCAGCGGCACGGTGGGGATCACCGCGTTGGTGATGCCGGCGAACAGGGCGTCCAGGGACGTCGGGAAGATCGACGTGGAGTAGCCGGCGCCGGCCGCCGCGAAGCCGCCCAGCAGGCCCGCTACCGGGTGACGGCCGGCGGCCTTGAAGGCCATGGCGGCCAGCGGCGGGATCACCACGAACGCGGAGTCCGCCATGATCGAGCCGACCACGCCTACGAAGCCCACCGCATAGGGCAGCAGCCAGCGCGGTGCAGAGCCGATCGAGTACCGGATGGCCGCGCCCAGGAACCCGGACTTCTCCGCGATGCCGATGGCCAGCAGGATCGTGACCACGGTGAGCAGCGGCGGGAAGCCGATGTAGTTCTGGCCGAGGTTCGTGGTGAACCAGGCGATGCCCTCGCCCGTGAACAGGCCCTTGATGGCCACGGGCTCGTCCGCGCCGGGGACGGTGACGGAGACGTTCGCGATCGCCATGGCCGAGGAGACCACGGCTGTGATGACGAAGAGGATGGTGAACAGCGCGAACGGCTCGGGGAGCTTGTTGCCGACCCGCTCGACGCCGGTCAGGAACCGGTCGCCGAGCGAACGCTTGGGGGTGGAGACAGCCTGGGCCATGGGATCCCTTCCGGTGGGCGGACAGGCTCGGCCGTGAGGCCGATCACAGCACTGTGACGGTGCAGGGGCCAGGGGCGCAAGGACGGACACCCGAGGCGTCCAGCATGCGGAAGGGGGATGGACGCCCGCCTCTGCGCCGAGCCGGGCGCCCCCGTCTCCACCGAACCAGAGGAAGTGGCTGCTGCGGAGCGTCGAACCAGAGGAAGTGGCCACTTCACCGGGGCCCGAAGTGACCAGACCTTCTGGCTCGGCGCCGCCCGGCACGGTCCAGCACGGACCGGCGCTCAGCTCAGGGCGCGGGCCTGCTCGACGATCCCGCGCAGCAGGCTGCGGTTGCTGCTGCCCGAGAAGACCGTGGTGGCCACGCCGGCGACCTTCCCCAGCCGTCCGATGCCGCGCACGCCGCGCGTCAGGGTGAGCCGCGTGCCGCCGTCCGCGGGGGCGATGAGCAGGTGCAGGTAGGCGCCGCGTTCGTCCGTGTCCCCCTGCTCCGGCTTGGCGCCGCCGGGCCAGAAGACCTGCCAGGCGACCTCACGGGCATCGCGGACCTGGCCGTCGCGGACGCGGCGGTACTCGTACTCGCGGCCCTTCAGGGTGGTGCTGAGCAGCCCCGGCGCCACGAGGACGTCGTCCAGGCCCGGCATGAGCAGCGTCTTCATGGTCTCCTCCCCCACGACGACGGCCCGCACCGCCTCCGGAGGCACCGGCACCCAGCGCTGTGCCCGCCGGGTGGTCTCCGCCAGGCCGTCGAGCAGGCCGGGGATGGGGGCTGCGGGGGCGTTGTCCTCGGCCTGGTCCTCGCCGACCGGCGGCAGGGCCGCCCGGAGGGCGTGCAGATCCGCCCCGGCGGCGCGCAGGGCGGCGGCCGGGCGGCGGGACGGGTGGTCCATCAGGTCGGCGAACATGCCGGCCGGGGTGCCGGCGGCCTTCTCCAGGAAGCGGGAGGCCTCCGGGTCCGGGCGGAACGAGCGCTGCGGGTCCAGGCGGCCCGAGGCCGTGACGGGTTCGCCGGTCTCGGGCGGGGTGACGCCTTGGGTGGCGGGATCGGCGGCGTCGCGCTCCCGGATGCCGGCGCGGAGAGACTCGGCATTGAGGCCCTGGGATGCGAGGGCCTGCCCCACCGGCCCGCCGATCAGGGTGAAGGCCACGAGCAGGTCGTCCAGGGTGACGGCGTCCCGGCCTGCGGCGTCAGCCTCGAGGTGCGCGGCGCCGGCGATGTCCTGTGCGGCGGCGAGGGTGCGGGCCATCTCACCCGGCTTGGCGGCGAGGCGTCCGGCCAGGGAGGTGAGGGCGTCGGTCAGGCGGGTCATCGGGTCTCCGTCCGTCGGGGGCGGGGTGCTGGGCTGTCTTTACGTCGATCCTGGTGGCTCAGGTGGGTCGTCGTCTCCGCGCCACGCCGCCTCACCCCACGCCGGACCGGAAGAACCGTGCGCCGAGCCAGAGGACGTGGTCACTTCACGGGCGATCCAAGCAGCCGAACCTTCTGGTTCGGTGTGAGGACGTGGCCGAACCCTCTGGCTCGGTGCGAGAGCATGGCCGAACCCTCTGGCTCGCCGCAGGGCGAACACCGGCCGGAGCCGTGACGGGGTTCCGAGAGGCGGACCAAGGCGCCGGGTGGGAGACTGGAGCGACCATCCGCCGCACACCTGAAGGGATCCACCGATGTCCATGTCCCTGTCCGGCCGCGCCCTCGCCGGTGCCGCCGCAGCCCTGCTCGCCTCCGTGGGCGTCGGACTGGGCCTGCACTCGGTGACCTCGGACCTGCAGGGCCACCCGGGCTCGGTGCGCGCCGCCGCGGGCACCACGGGCTCGTCGGAGGACACCTCGCCGAACTTCATCGAGCGCCGGGACCCGGACGACCCGCTGGCGGTCGGGGCGGTGGACGCACCCGTGGTGCTCGTGGCCTTCGGCGACTACCAGTGCGGCCACTGCGCGTCCTGGTCCACGAACACCATGACCCAGCTGCAGGAGCACGTGGACGAGGGCACCCTGCGCATCGAGTGGCGGGACCTGAACATCTTCGGGGAGGAGTCCGCCCGCGCCGCACGCGCCGGGTGGGCCGCCGGGAAGCAGGACGCATTCCTGGACTACCACCACGCCCTCTTCCCACAGGGGAAGCCACGGCCGCCGCAGCAGCTCACCGAGCGCGGGCTCATCGGCCTCGCCGGGGAGCTCGGCCTGGACACCGAGCGCTTCGCGCGGGACATGGCCTCTCAGGAGGCGAAGGACGCCATCGCCCAGAACCAGCAGCTCGGCTACTCCCTCGGCGCCTCCTCCACCCCGGCGTTCATGCTGGACCGCAAACCCCTGCTCGGCGATCAGCCGGTGGAGGTGTTCGAGCGCGGCATCGAGCGGACCCTCGCCGAGCGCGAGTCCGAGGACTCGGCGGACGACTCCGGCGAGGACGCACCCCGCGAGGGCACCACGTCCGACCCGACCGGCCGGACCATCTGAGGACCTGCCAGGGAGAGCAGACTCAGCTCCCCCGGCCGCCCCCGGACGGTGCGCCGAACCAGAGGAAGTGGGCACTTCACAGGCCTCTGAAGCCACCGATCCTTCTGGTTCGACGCGCGCAGCGTCACGCCGGCTCAGCCGTTCAGGCGCTCGCCCGTCTCCGTGTGGAACAGGTGCACGCGCTCCATCTCCGGGGCCACCCGGATGACGGCGCCCTTCTCCGGGGCGGTGTAGCCGACCGTGCGGAGGGTGATGATCCGCTCCTCACCGTCGATGTCGGTGTGGCCGTAGACGTAGGCGTCGGCGCCGAGCTCCTCCACGGTGTCCACCTCCACCTCGATGCCCTCGCCCTCGGTGATCACGAGGCTCTCCGGACGCACGCCGCACCGGGGGCACGGCCTCGGTGGGCACGTGGCTGATGTGGGTCTCGGCGTGGGCCGGTTGGTCAGCCACGTCAGAGTTCTGCGGCATGGCGGCGTCCTCGGGGGTCTCGGCCCCTGGGTAGACCCACGGGGTGCAGAGCGGGGGCCTGTCTCAAACCCGGCGAGGGCCGGGAAGGGCCCGGGCTGGACGTTCAGCCGTCGAGGGTCGCGTAGACCACGTGGTTGGCCTCCCACCGGCCGGTCCATGCGCTGTAGGAGTCGCACGTGATCAGGCGCAGCTGCGCATCGTCGGTGTTGCCGTAGATCTCGTTCGTCGGGAACTCGGACCGCTCGTAGGACACGCTACGGTCCACGGTGAACACGGCGGTGGAGCCGTCTGCGCGGTCCACCTCGACGACGTCACCCGGCACGAGCTCCTTGAGCCGGCCGAACACGCCGAGCCGACCATGTGCGTTACCGACATGGCCCAGCAGGACGGCGGGACCCCGCTCGCCGGGCGTCGGGGAGTTCCGGTACCAGCCTGCGGGAGTGCCCTCGCCCGTGGGCGGGACCTCCACCGTGCCGTCCTCCTGCAGGCCGAGCTCCATCAGCGTGGAGTCGACGCCGACCTTCTCCACTCGGACCCGGACCGGCGTGGACGCCGGCAGGACCTCCACCTCAGGGGTGGAGGGCTCGGGCACCGGCTCGGGCGCAGGCTCCGGCTCGGTCGACGGCTCGGTCGACGGCTCCGGCGCGGGCGACAAGGCGGCCTCAGCCCGGCCCCTCCGCCGCGTCGTCCTCGCGAGACGCTGAGGGGCGCGACGGACGAGGGGCGAGGTGGTGGCCGGAGCGCGAGACGCTGAAGACGCGCCGGACGACGGCGAGGACGAGGCGGTCGACGGGTCCGGGGCCGACGTCGTGCGTGGGG
>NZ_JBNFOB010000020.1:0-17969 GCF_057364565.1 Micrococcus sp. LASM2_SD2
CGTCCTCGGCGTCGGCCGCGGCCTCGCTCACCCTGGCCGGGGCCGCTCCAGCGCCGCGCGGTGGACAGGCCCTGGACCTCGGCGCCGCTGCGGCATCCAGACCCTGCACCTGCTCGCCCACGCCCGGCACGTGACCGCCACGGACCTGGCGCCGCGCTGCCTGGAGTTCACGGCCTTCAACCTGCTGCTCAACGCGGACGTGCTCGGCCTGGACCGTGAGCACCCCGAGGAACGGGTGGAGCTGCTCACCGGGGACATGCTCGAGCCGGTGGCCGGCCGCCGCTTCGACATGATCGTGTCCAACCCGCCGTTCGTGATCACCCCGCGCACGGACCCGGACGCCCCGGTGATGGTCTACCGGGACGGCGGCCGCGAGGGGGACCGGCTCGTCGCCGAGTTCGTGGCCGCCGTGCCCGCGCACCTGAACCCCGGCGGCACCGCGCAGATGCTCGCCAACTGGGAGATCCCCGCAGGTGCGGCCGAGTCCACCACGGTGCACGACGACGGCCCGGTCGCCTCCGCCGCAGACGGCGCCGCATCCTCCGCAACGCCCTGGGACGCCCGGCCCCGGCGCTGGGTCGCCGAGGGGACTGCGGCCGCAGCCGAGGCCGAGGGCCGCGACGTCCCCGTGCAGGCGTGGATCGTCCAGCGCGACGTGCAGGACGCCGCTGCCTACGCCGAGACGTGGCTGCAGGACTCCTCGCTCCAGCTGGACCCGGAGCAGTACCAGCGCCGCTACGCCCAGTACCTCGCGGACTTCACCGCCCGCGGTGTCGCAGGGGTCGGGTTCGGCCACGTGTGGCTGCGCCGCGCCGTTGAGGACGGCGGTCAGGGCGGCTCCTGGACCCACACCGAGGAGCTGACACAGCCCATCGACGATGCGATCGGCGGTGCCTGGGCCGCCGCGATCGCCCGCCGGGACCGGCTCGCCGCCCGGCGGAGCCACGGGGGCTGCCGGTGACGCCAGCGGCCAGGGTGAGGCCGCCGACGGCGGCAAGGGTGCCGGCGTCGTGAAGCAGGCCGGGTCAGACCCGGCCTCGCGACCCTGCGCTCGCTGCACCTGAAGGTCGCCGCGGACGTCACGGAGGAGCGGCATCAGCGGTTCGGGGCGGAGCATCCGGAAGTCATCCTGGCCCGTCAGGGCTCCGGGTTCCGCCGCACCGCCCGCCTCGACACGGCCACCGCCGGCCTGCTCGCCGCGAGCGACGGGGAGCTGGCGGTCGGGCAGATCGTCGGTGCGCTCGGGGCGCTCCTGGAGCTGGACGACCGGGCCCAGACTGCCCTGCTGGTGGCGGTCCGGGAGCTCTACGAGGACGGGTTCCTGGTGGAGGCCCACGAGACCCCCTGACGGCCCCCGGCCGGGACTCCACTGAGCTCCGCCCGTGGACGTCGTCCACAGACTTCCGGTTAGTGTGGGGCACTGGTCCTACGATGGGGCACCCTCGCCCCCGCACCGCACCGACCCAGCGCGGCCGACGCCGCGCCACCTGCAAGGAGATGTTTCCGTGGCCCGAACCACCGCCGCCGTGACGAGCACCGTGCCCGCGGGCAAGAAGCTCGTCATCGTGGAGTCGCCCGCCAAGAGCAAGTCGATCGCCAAGTACCTCGGCGACGGCTGGGTGGTGGACTCCTCCGTGGGCCACATCCGCGACCTCCCCAAGCCCTCCGACCTGCCCGCGGACATGAAGAAGGGCCCCTTCGGCAAGTTCGCCGTGGACACGGAGAACGGCTTCGAGCCCTACTACGTGGTGTACCCGGACAAGAAGAAGAAGGTCACCGAGCTCAAGCGCGCGCTCAAGGACGCGGACGCGCTCTACCTCGCGACCGATGCCGATCGCGAGGGCGAGGCCATCGCGTGGCACCTGCTGCAGACGCTCAAGCCCAAGGTCCCCGTGTATCGCATGACCTTCGGTGAGATCACCAAGGAGGGCATCGCCCGCGGCCTGGAGAACATCCGCGAGCTGGACACCGCCCTCGTAGACGCCCAGGAGACCCGCCGCATCCTGGACCGCCTCTTCGGCTACGAGCTCTCCCCGGTGCTGTGGCGCAAGGTCTCCCGCGGCCTGTCCGCCGGCCGCGTGCAGTCCGTGGCCACCCGCCTGGTGGTGGAGCGCGAGCGCGAGCGCATGGCGTTCGTGGCCGCGCAGTACTGGGGCGTGGAGGGCACCTTCACGGTCAACGAGGGCGCCGCCGCCTCCGCCGCCGTGGGCGCGGACTTCACCGCCCGCCTGGCCACCGTGGACGGCGTCCGCGTGGCCACCGGCCGCGACTTCGACGACACCGGCGCGCTCAAGGCCTCCGCCGGCAAGAAGGTCACCCACCTGGACGAGGAGGCCGCCGGCTCGCTGGCGAAGGGCCTCGCCGGCGCCTCCTTCACCGTGGACGCGGTGGAGGACAAGCCGTACACCCGACGCCCGGCCGCGCCGTTCACCACCTCCACGCTCCAGCAGGAGGCCTCCCGCAAGCTGCGGATGTCCTCGCGCGTGTCCATGCAGGTCGCCCAGCGCCTGTACGAGAACGGCTACATCACCTACATGCGTACCGACTCGGTCAACCTGTCCCAGGAGGCCGTCAACGCGGCCCGCCGCCAGGCCACCGAGCTCTACGGCGGCGCCTCCGTGCCAGAGAAGCCCCGCGCCTATGCCAAGCGCAACGAGTCCGCGCAGGAGGCCCACGAGGCCATCCGTCCCGCCGGAGACTCCTTCCGCACCCCGGCCCAGGTGAAGGACGAGCTGCGCCCGGACGAGTTCCGCCTCTACGAGCTGATCTGGAAGCGCACCGTGGCCTCCCAGATGGCCGACGCCAAGGGCTACACCGCCACCCTGCGCTTCTCCGCCTCTGCCGCCGACGGCCGGGTGGCCGGCTTCTCCGCCTCCGGCACCGTCATCACCTTCAAGGGCTTCCTGGACGCCTACGAGGAGGGCAAGGACGCCGGGACCGAGGACGAGTCCAAGGACTCCATGGGCCGCCGCCTGCCCGAGCTCTCCCAGGGCGACACCCTCACCGGCGACCCCGTGGAGCCCACCGGCCACGAGACCACCCCGCCGGCCCGCTACACCGAGGCTTCGATCGTGGCCGAGCTGGAGCGCCGCGAGATCGGCCGCCCGTCCACCTTCGCCCCCACGATCTCCACGATCATGGACCGCGGCTACGTGACCAAGCGCGGCAACGCCCTGGTGCCGTCCTGGACGGCGTTCTCCGTGATCGGCCTGCTGGAGGACTACTTCGGCCAGTACGTGGACTACGACTTCACGGCTCGCATGGAGGACGACCTGGACCGCATCGCCGCCGGCGAACTGGCCCGCGAGGCATGGCTGCAGACCTTCTACTTCGGCGCCGAGAACGGGGACGAGGGCCTGCGGAACATCGTGGAGAACCTCGGGGACATCGACGCCCGTGCGGTGAACTCCCTGCCCGTCACGGACGAGATCACCCTGCGCGTGGGCCAGTACGGCCCCTACCTGGAGAAGCCGCTCCCGGCGGACGCCGAGCCCGGCACCACCCCGCCGCGCGCCAACGTCCCGGAGGAGCTGGCCCCGGACGAGCTCACCGCCGCCAAGGCCGAGGAGCTGTTCGCCACTGCCAAGCCCTCCGAGCGCGTGCTCGGCCAGGACCCCGAGTCCGGCCGGGACATCGTGGCCAAGGACGGCCGCTACGGCCCCTATGTCACCGAGGTCATCCCGGAGATGACCGAGGAGCAGGTGCAGGCCTGGATGGACGCCCAGCCCACCGAGTACTACAAGAACGGCAAGCCCAAGCCGAAGAAGAAGCCGAAGAAGGAGAAGCCGCGCACCGGCTCCCTCTTCACGTCCATGGACCTGGACACCGTCACGCTGGAACAGGCGCTGCAGCTGATGTCCCTGCCCCGCGTGGTGGGCGCCGACGCCGAGGGCCAGCAGATCACCGCCCAGAACGGCCGCTTCGGCCCGTACCTGAAGAAGGGCGCGGACTCCCGCTCGCTGCAGTCCGAGGAGCAGATCTTCTCCATCACCCTGGAGGAGGCCCTCGAGATCTACGCCCAGCCCAAGCAGCGCGGCCGCGGCGCCGCGAAGCCGCCGCTGGCCGAGTTCGGCGAGGACCCGGTGTCCGGGAAGAAGGTCGTGGTCAAGGACGGCCGCTTCGGCCCCTACGTGACGGACGGCCAGACGAACATCACCGTGCCGCGCGGCAGAGACCCGGAGCAGCTCACCGCCGAGGAGGCCTACCAGCTGCTGGCGGACAAGCGGGCGAAGGGCCCCGCCACCCGCGGCGGCGCGAAGAAGACCACGGCGAAGAAGCCGGCCGCCCGCAAGGCCTCGGCCAAGCGCTCCACCACCGCCAAGAAGAAGGCCTGACGCCCGTGCGCCTCGGAGTCCTGGACATCGGCTCCAACACGGTCCATCTGCTGCTGGTTGACGCCCATCCGGGCGCCCGCCCCGTGCCCTACGCGGACCACAAGCGGTCCCTGCCCCTGATCCAGTTCCTGGACGAGGACGGCGCGATCGGCGCCGAGGGCCAGGACGAGCTCATCGGGTTCATCCGGGAGTGCTGTGACTTCGCGGAGGAGCACGAGGCAGAGGACATGATCACCTTCTGCACCTCGGCCATCCGCGAGGCCGCCAACGGCGCCGAGGTCCTCGCCCGCGTCCGAGAGGAGACCTCGGTGCAGCTCGCCGAGCTCTCCGGGGACCAGGAGGCCGCCATGACGTACTTCGCGGTGCGCCGCTGGCACGGCTGGGGCGTCGGCTCGATCCTGAACTTCGACATCGGCGGCGGCTCCTTCGAGATCGCCTACGGCGAGGACGAGCTGCCCACCCAGGCGCTGTCCCTGCCGCTGGGCGCTGGCCGCCTCACCCGGGACCGGCTCCCGGACGACCCGCCCTCCCCGAAGTCGGTGAAGAAGCTGCGCAAGCACATCGCGGCTCAGCTCGAGGAGGCGTACGCGCAGTTCCCGACCATCAAGGGACCGCTCTGCGTCACCGCCACGTCCAAGACCTTCCGCTCCCTGGCCCGCCTCACCGGCGCCGCCCCGTCCGCGGCGGGCCCCTTCGTGCGCCGCACCCTGCGGGCGGACGACCTGCAGCTGTGGGTCAACCGCCTCGCCGCCATGCCGGCCGAGGACCGCGCGGAGCTGCCGGGCGTCTCCGAGGTGCGTGCACCCCAGGTGCTGGCCGGTGCGATGGTGGCCCTGGCAGCGATGCGCACCTTCGGTGTGGCGGAGCTGACCATCTGCCCGTGGGCCCTGCGCGAGGGACTCATCCTCAACCGCCTCGACGCGCTCATGCTCGAAGGCCACCTGACCGCCGACGGCCGTCCCGGCGTCGGACACGTCAACCTCAACCCGGACGCCCTGCTGCCCGGGCTGGTCCAGGAGGACCGCTGACATGGAGACTTACGAACGCCTTCCCGACGACGGCCGCTCGCCCTCCGGGGGTGCCCTCGCCCTGCCGCGGCGGTTCGGGGCGGACATCCCCGTCACCCTGTCCTCCTCGTCCGTGTTCCCACTGGGGACGCAGGACGTGTTTGCCATGGCCGAGGACCTCGGCTACGACGGCGTGGAGGTGATGGTCACCCACAACGCCTTCAGCCGGGATGCGGACCGCCTGGTGAAGCTCTCCGAGCGCCACGGTCAGCGGATCGACTCGATCCACGCCCCGACCCTGCTGTTCACGCAGCAGGTGTGGGGGACCGCCTGGTCCAAGATCCGGCGCGCCGCGCAGCTGGCGAACGACGTGGGCGCCGGCGTGGTGGTGGCCCACCCGCCGTTCCGCTGGCAGGGAACCTACGCCTCCGGCTTCGCCGAGGGCATCCAGGAGATCATGGCGGACACCGGCGTGATCATCGCCGTGGAGAACATGTACCCGTGGCGCGCCTATGGGCGCGAGGCCAAGATGTACCTGCCGCACTGGGACCCGATCCCGCGCGGCTACGAGCACGTCTGCTGGGACTTCTCCCATGCGGCGATCGCCCGCGCCGACTCCCTGGACGCGCTGCGGCAGCTGGGGGACCGGGTACGGCACATCCACCTCACCGACGGCAACGACAGCCCCAAGGACGACCACCTCGTCCCCGGTGAGGGCACCCAGGCGGTGGCCGAGTCCCTGCGCCACCTTGCACGCGTGGGCCTGGCCGGTAGCGTGTGTGTGGAGGTCGGCACCCGCGGCGTCGAGTACGCAGGGCAGCGCGAGGGGAAGCTCGCCGCCTCCCTGGCGTTCGCCCGCGATCACCTCGCCGCCGGCGCACCGACCGCCTGAACGAGACCACGATCCCTCGAAGGAGCATCCTCCCCATGACCCAGACCCCCACCGACTCGCGCATCGCCATCCTCGGACTCGGCACCATGACCGGTGCGATCCTGGCCGGCATGCTGGAGCAGGGGGTGCCGGCGCGGAACGTCGTGGCCACCACCCGCTCCGCAGCCTCCGCCGAGAAGGCCGCCGCGAAGCACGGGGTCACCGTGACCTCGCAGGAGCAGGACGAGCGCGCCAACCACGCCGCCGTCGCCGAGGCGGACATCGTGATGGTGGGCGTGAAGCCGAAGGACATGGTCGCCACGCTCAAGGACCTCGCCGCCTCCCTGCGCCCGGAGACCGTGGTGGTGTCCGTGGCCGCCGGCGTCACCTCCGCCACCATGGCGGCCGTGCTGCCGGAGGGCCAGCCGATCGTGCGCACCATGCCGAACACCCCGCTGACCGTGGGCTCCGGCGTGGTGGGCGTGGCTGACGGTCCGACCGTCACCGCCGAGCAGTCCGCCGCCGTGCGGGCGCTCTTCGAGGGCTCCGGCCTGGTGGTGCCGGTGGAGGAGGACCAGCTCTCCGCCGTGGTGGCCACCGCCGGCTCCGCCCCGGCCTACGTGTTCCTGCTGGCCGAGCTGATCGCCGCCCACGGCGCCGAGATGGGCCTGGACGCCGAGGCCGCCGAAGCCATGGCCGCCGCCACCGTCAAGGGCGCCGGCATCATGCTCCAGCAGGACGGCGCCAAGGCCGAGGACCTGCGCAAGGCCGTGATGAGCCCGAACGGCACCACCGAGAAGGCCGTCTCCACCTTCATCGACGGCGGCATGGGCGACCTCGTGAACCGCGCGATGGACGCCGCCGCCGCCCGGGACAGGGAGATGGCCGAGGAGTTCCGCGCCTGACCCCACCGCCCCCGGGCGTTTTCGCTGACGAAACGGGAACGGCTGCCCCCAAGAGAACGCAGCGCCCCCGTCGCCATGGGATGTGGCGACGGGGGCGCAGCGGTGAGGGGCCGTCGTCGGGAAGCACGGGCCTCACCGACCGTGGCCGGTTCAGCCGTCCAGCGAGCGGGCGAAGCGGTGGAGCATGATCGCCACCTCCACGCGGGAGATGGTGCGGTCCGGGCGGAACGTGCCGTCCTTGTAGCCGCCGGTGATGCGGTTCTCCGTGGCCCAGGCGATGACCTGGGCGAACGAGCCGTCCACGGGGACGTCGGTGAAGGGGTCCTCCGTCAGCGGCACCGGCTTCGGGTGCAGGTAGCGGTGGATCATGGCCAGGGACTCGCCGCGGCTGATGTCGCGGCGCTTGCCGAAGCTGCCGTCCTTGTAGCCGACCGAGAAGCCCTGCAGCTGCATCCACCGCACCGCCTGGTAGGCGTAGGACTCCGGGGCATTGTCCGTGAAATCCGGGGTGCGGTTCGGGTCAGCCTCCACCACGAACGTCACGTCCCGCCACGGGGTCTGCACGGCGGTGCCGGAGGCGCCCTCGCCCGCCGCGCGCATGCGGATCACATAGCGGCCGGGGGTGCTGAACACCCAGTTGTTGTGCATGTGCACCGGGCCGGGCAGCTCAAGACGGGAGACGCCGGCGTCATGCGAGGCGATCACGGCGGTCTTGCCCAGGCCCGAGGTGAGGCTCGCCCACCACTTGGCCCGGCCGGGGCGGAGACGGTCTGCAGCTCCACGCCCAAGCCGTCCGGGAACCGGGTGCGGTCCAGGTGCTCGGTGGAGAAGCCGGGCCACACCAGCGAGCTCTTGTGCGTCTGCGGCAGCAGGTAGAAGATGTCTCCGAGGCCCGGGTACTGGCTCAGGTCCATGCCCTCGGTGCGCTGGGTGAAGGCCGAGCGGTTGACCTTCAGGGTGACGGAGTCGGTGGAGCGGTTCACCCGACCGGGGGCGTGGAGGGCCGGGGCGTCCTCGCCCACGTGCTCGGCGTAGTACTGCTCGGTGCCGAAGTAGTTGGAGGCGTAGACGTTCGGGTGCAGCCAGCTCACGGCGTCGTGGAGCCGGTGGACGTCCCGGCGGAGGCCTTCAGTGCGAAGCCTCCGTCCTCCCAGAACACCTTCGGGGCGTCGATGTGACCGGGCTCGAGCACCACCCGTCCCTCGGCGGCGGTGGCGGCGGGCGCGGCCGTCAGCCCGGACAGCAGCAGGGCGGCGGCGGTCAGGCCCGTGGTCAGGACGCGGGGTCCCGTACCTCTCGTGTGCATCGCGTTCCTCATCTCATTCTCAGCGTGACGATGGCGGCCACACAGTAGTAATAAGGAGAAGCGTTTGCAATAAGAGGCGGGCGAAGCCCCAGGGTGCACCAGGCGCGGGGTGGCCGGTGAGCGCACAAGCAGGTGGGGCGGGTGTGGATGGTGAGGGGCCGTCGTCGGGAAGCCGGGGCGCGGCCGGGAGGCAGCGAGGCCGGAGCGGAGGGCGGCCCGTCTCAGCGGGAGGCGCCGAGCCGGGCGTGATCAGCTCCGCGGCGGACTCAGGGCCGCGCGGCGAAGCGCTCGATCAGGTCCGTGTGGCCGGAGACGATCAGGGTGTCCCGGGGGCCGACCTTGGTGTCCGGCTGGGCGTAGGTGAACTCCTCGCCGGGGGTCTTCACGCCCACGATCGTCACGCCGTACTTCTTGCGCACGTCCGACTCGGCCAGGGTGAAGCCCACGGTCTCCGTCGGCGGGTGCATCTTCACGATCGCGAAGTCGTCGTCGAACTCGATGAAGTCCAGCATGCGCCCGTTGACCAGGTGCGCGGCGCGGACGCCGGCGTCGAACTCCGGGAAGATGATGTGGTTCGCGCCGATGCGGCGCAGGATCTTGCCGTGTGCCGAGGTGATCGCCTTGACCCAGATGTGCGGGATCTCCAGGTCCACCAGGTTCACGGTGATCAGCACCGAGGACTCGATGGACGTGCCCACGCCCACCACCGCGGCGGAGAAGTCCTCCGCACCGAGCTGACGCAGCGCCTCCGCGTCCGTGGCGTCCGCCTCCACCACATGGGTCAGCGTGGACGCCCACTTCTGCACGAGCACCGGGTCCTTCTCGACCGCCAGGACCTCACGGCCCTGCGTCACCAGCTCCTGCGCGGTGGCCGCACCGAAGCGGCCCAGGCCGATCACGAGCACGGGGGCGTTGGGGTCGTTGCGCTGCTGGTCAGCCAAGGATCGGCCTCTCGACGGGGTAGCGGTAGAGCACGCGGCGCTGGCGCAGGGCCAGGGCCGCGGCGAAGGTAATCGTACCGACGCGGCCGGCGAACATCATGGCCGTCAGCACGTAGACGCCCGCCGGCGGCAGCTCCGCGGACAGGCCGGTGGACAGGCCGCAGGTGGCGAACGCGGAGATCACCTCGAACAGGGGGCGCTGCAGCTGCTCCGTGGTCATGGCCAGCACCACGAGGGTGGCCACCAGGACGAGGGTGGCGCCGAGGGCGAGCACGGCGATCGCGACGCGCAGGGTCTCCGAGGCGATCGTGCGGCCGTGGACGGTGACCTCCTTGTCACCGCGGGCCTCGGCCACGATCGCCAGAAACATCACGGCCAGCGTGGTCACCTTGATGCCGCCGGCCGTGGACGCCGAGCCGCCGCCCACGAACATCAGCGCATCGGTGAGCAGCAGGGTCTCCGAGGTCTGGGCGTTGACGTCGATCACCGAGAACCCGCCCGAACGGGTCATCACCGAGGCGAACAGGGACTGCCCGATCTGCTCGCCGCCGTTCATGGACGCCAGCGTGTTCGGGTTCGTGTGCTCGAAGACCCAGATGAACACGGCGCCCAGGACCAGGAGGATCAGCGTGACCTCCACGGTGATCTTGGTGTGCAGGTTCCACTGACTGTAGCGCCAGCCCTTCTGCATGAGCACCAGCACCACCGGGAAGCCGAGGGCGCCCACGAACACGCCCACGGCGATCAGGGTGAGCAGGTACGGCTCGTGCGCGAACGACTCGAGCCCGTCCGGGTGCAGGCTGAAACCGGCGTTGTTGAACGCGCTGACGGCGTAGAACACCGCATGCCACAGGCCCCGGCCCACGGATCCGGCCTCGGCGATGAACCGCGGCGCCATGAGCACGGTGAGGATCAGCTCCGCGGTCAGCACCGTCACCACCACCACGCGCAGCAGCTTGCCGACCTCGCCGACGTTGCCCGTGGTCATGCCGCCCTCCTGCGTCAGCAGCTTCGAGCGGACGCCGAGGTGCCGGGAGACGGCCAGGGTCAGCAGGGAGGCCATGGAGAGGATCCCCAGGCCGCCGATCTGAATGGCGACCAGGATGATCACGTGCCCGAGCGTGGACCAGTGCTCCGCGGTGTTCACGGTGGTCAGCCCCGTCACGGACACGGCGGAGACGGCCGTGAACATGGCGTCGTGCAACGGGGTGTGGTGGCCGTCCCGCGCCGCAAACGGCAGGGTCAGCAGCACGGTGAAGAACCCGCCCACGAGGGCGAACGCGGTCAGTGCGGTCCGGGCCGGGGAGGACCCGGCCAGGTGCTTCACCGAGTGCGAGGTGCGCCGGACCACTGCGCGTACGCCGCGGCCGGACTCCAGCGAGGACGAGTTCCACGGCTCGGGGCGGCGGCGCGACCGCGGGCGGGGGGCGCGGTGCCGAGCGGTGCACCGCCATGGGGAGGCGGCGTGGACGGGCGGGGGCCATGGGTCCACAGGCTACCGGGGGAGATGCTGTGGACGCGCGTGGGAATGCGGTCCGGCGCGTGTTGCCGCCGTGTCATGTACGCGTCATGTGCGACCCCTGTGCCGTGGCAGGGGTCACGCAGTCGTAGGCTGGCAGTGATGAGCGCCACGTCTTCACCCCGCAGCACCCAGCCGGCAGCTGTCGTCTGGCACTCGGACCTGCTGAAGTACCGCTTCAGCGCCGAGCACCCGATGGCCCCGCTCCGCCTTGACCTGACCCACCGTCTGATCGAGTCCTTCGACCTGCTCTTGGGCGAGGATGTGCGGATCATCGAGCCGCCCGTGGCCACGGACGAGCAGCTGCAGCTCGTCCACGAGCCGGAGTACATCGCGGCCGTGAAGGCGGCCTCCACGGAGGCCGCGGAGGACGAGGCCCATGGCCTGGGCTCGGACGACTGCCCGATCTTCCCGGACCTGCACGAGTCCGCCGCCCGCATCGCCGGCGGCACACTCGCCGCGGCAGAGGCGGTGTGGTCCGGCGAGGTCAGGCGGGCCGTGAACTTCTCCGGCGGCATGCACCACGCCTCCCGAAAGTCCGCCGCCGGCTTCTGCATCTACAACGACTGCGCCGTGGCCATCCAGCGTCTGCTGGACCTCGGCGCCGAGCGCGTGGCCTACGTGGACGTGGACGCCCACCACGGCGACGGCACCCAGTCGATCTTCTACAACGACCCTCGGGTGCTCACCGTCTCGATCCACGAGACCGGCTTCGCGCTGTTTCCGGGCACCGGCTTCGCCAACGAGGTCGGCGGCCCGGACGCCCTGGGGTCCGCGGCGAACGTGGCGGTGCCGGCCCGCACCGGAGACGCGGGCTTCCTGCGCGCCACCCATGCCACGGTGCCGCAGCTGCTGCGCGCCTTCGCCCCCCAGGTGCTCGTGACCCAGCACGGCTGCGACTCCCACCACGCCGACCCACTGGCTGACCTGCGCCTGACCGTGGACGGCCAGCGTCAGCTCGCCTTCGACCTCGCGGACTGGGCGGACCAGTTCTGCGAGGGCCGGTGGATCGCCACGGGCGGCGGCGGATACAACCCGCTCAAGGTGGTGCCGCGCGCATGGGCCCACCTGACGGCTGTGGTGCTGGACACACCGATCCCCGTCAAGGCCGAGATCCCGCAGGAGTGGGTGGACCACGTGAAGGCCCTCACCGCGGACGACCTCACCGGGGACATGTCCCTGGACCCTGAGGACGAGGAGGGGCGCATCCCCGCCACCATGGGCGAGGGCGCGGACGTCTGGTGGCGGTCCTGGGAGGTCGGCTACGACCCGTCCGACCCCGTGGACCAGGCCATCATGGCCACCCGCAAGGAGCTCTTCCCGTACCACGGGCTCGACCCCTGGTTCGACTGAGGGCCTGCCGGCCGCATCGGCCGGCACGCGTCGTCCCGCGGCCCCCGTTCCGCGCGGATTCGCGCCACGCACGCGTGCCCGGTATTGTGGCCGGGAACGTTTCCAGCGTTCCACACCCGGTGGAATGCGGGTCGGCCCTGCCGCTCCGGCGGCCCGGTGCGGTCCGAATGACCCCGCCGACCTTCACCCCCCGACATGAGGAGACCCCATGGGTTCTGTGATCAAGAAGCGCCGCAAGCGCATGGCGAAGAAGAAGCACCGCAAGCTGCTTCGCAAGACCCGCCACCAGCGTCGCAACAAGAAGTGACGCCTGCTCCCTGAGCAGATGCGAGGCCGCCGTCCCGTCCGGGACGGCGGCCTCGCTGTGTCCGGGGGAATTCGGCGGGGCGCCCTCCGCCGTGCCCGTAGGGTGGTGCGCATGGATTCCCGGACCCCGACGACGGCCCCCGCCCCCGCCTCCGCCTCGCGCCCTCGCGTCCAGCTCTTGGTCAAGGAGGGCTGCCACCTGTGCGCGGCGGCCGTGGAGACGGTCGCGGAGGTCTGCGGCCGGGTGGGGGAACCCTATGAGCTCCTGGACGGCGCCGAGCACCCGGAGCTGCTCGAGCGGCACGCGGAGGAGATCCCGGTGCTGTTCGTGGACGGCGTCCAGCGGGACTTCTGGCGGGTGGACCCGGTCCGGCTGGAGCGCATGCTCACCGCGGCCTGAACCCGGCGCGGGTCACCTCACCTCGTCCGCATCGTCTTGGCCCAGGCCCGCTGACGCATGTACTCCGTGGCGTCCGGACGGTAGGCCATCACGATGCCGGCCACGCCGAGCAGGACCCACACGACCTCCAGGCCCACGGCACCGCTGAGGACACTCACCAGCAGCAGGAGCACGGACAGCGCGGCGAGCACCGTGCCGACCACGCGCGCGGCGCGGGAGCCGGACCGGATCGTGAACGCGACGAGCAGATAGAGGGCGAGCGCCACCAGGGCGAGGGCGATCATGACTCCGGGCAGCATGGAGATGGTCATGTCCATCATCTGCTGCGCCTCGGCACCGGTGACGCCGGAGGCCTCGATCTGCTGCTGCGCGGCATCCTCGATCAGGGCCCTGCCCTGCGGGGTGGTCATCGCGAACGCACCCATGAGGGTCGAGCCCACCATGACGACCGCCGCCGCGATGATCAGCCAGAACGCGGCGGTGAGGGACGTCGGGCGCCGCGGCTCCTGCATCGGCCCGCCCGGCCACTGCTGGCCGGAGCCCCACTGCTGCCCGGGCTGCTGCCACTGCTGCGGCCGAGCCTCGCCGTTCGGTTCCTGCAGCCGGCCGTACGGGTTCTCCCCGTAGGGGTTCCGGCCGTACTCGGAGCCTGCGCGGTACTCCTGGCCATCCTGTCCGGCCCCCTGGGCGCCGGTGCTCCCGCCCCCGTACTCGTGTCCGCCGCCGTACTCCTGTCCGTAGGTGGGGCGGTCCCTGTTCTCGCTCACGGCGGTGTCCTTCCGTCGGTGCCGTCGGTCCGCGCGGTCACGCGGCCTGTGGCCTCCCACGCTAGTGCCTGTGGCCCCGTCCCGTCTCTGACAGACTGGGGGCATGAGCGTTCTGGCCACGGTGCATCTCGTCCGTCACGGTGAAGTCTTCAACCCGGACCGGGTCCTCTACGGACGGCTGCCGGGCTTCGGCCTGTCCGAGCTGGGCCGGCAGATGGCCGACGGCGTGGCCGAGTGGTTCGTGCACCGCGCGAACCGGCTGCAGCGCCAGCCGGCCGTCGTGGCCTCCTCCCCGTTGGAGCGGGCGCAGCAGACCGCCGCCCCCATCGCGGCCGCCTTCGGCAAGAAGCTGGAGACCGAGCCGAACCTGATCGAGGCGGAGAACGACTTCGAGGGCATGTCGAACGTGGCCGCCACCCTGAAGTCCACGCCGAGCCTGTGGCCGAAGCTGCGCAACCCGGCCCGCCCGTCCTGGGGTGAGCCATACATCCAGCAGGTGCAGCGCATGGTGAAGGTCGTCCAGCGCTCGCGGGACGTGGCCGTGGACGTCCTGGGCCCGGGCGCCGAGGCGATCCTGGTCTCCCACCAGCTGCCGATCTGGGTGACCCGCCTGGCCACCGAGGGCCGTCCCCTCATGCACGACCCGCGTCAGCGCGAATGCACCCTCACCTCCGTCACCTCGCTCGTCTTCGAGGCCGGTCGCGAGAGGCCGCGTGTGGAGTACCACGAGCCGAACGCCCACCTGCTCGCCCAGGCCGCCAACCTCCCCGGCGCCTGACACCACGCCTCCTCCCGCCCCTTTCCTTCCCGACGACGCCCGCACCTCCTCTGGCCACCCTCGCGCCGCCCGGGGCGAGGGGACGGGCGGGGCCGGGGTGCCGTCGTCGTGACCCCCTACAGGTTCCGGTCAGGATGGCCGGGCAGACTAGACTGGTCAGAACCCCTGATGCTGTCCCGTGCCTTTGACGAGGAGGTTCCTCCATGTCCGCGTCCCGTCTGACCCGTCGACGCCTGCTGGCGGGCCTGGGCCTGGGCGCGGCCGCCCCCGTGCTGGCCGCCTGCGGCGGCGGGGACGACGTCCTGGCCGGCCAGGCCGGCAACGCGGACGGGAAGAACTACATCGCCGGAGACGGCTCCGTGGCCGAGTACGCGAAGGGCGAGCGCTCCGAGCCGGTCGAGTTCTCCGGCGCCCTCTTCGACGGCACCGAGGTGTCCGCCGAGTCCCTGCGCGGCGCCCCCGCCCTGCTGAACTTCTGGTACGCCGCCTGCGCACCGTGCCGGATCGAGGCACCCCACCTGGTGGCGCTGCACGAGCAGTTCGAGCCGGAGGGCGTGAGGTTCCTCGGTGTGAACGTCCGGGACACCGCCACCACCGCGCAGGCCTTCGAGCGCTCCTTCGAGATCCCGTACCCGTCCGTG
The DNA here is from genome assembly GCF_057364565.1 of Micrococcus sp. LASM2_SD2. NCBI lineage: Bacteria > Bacillati > Actinomycetota > Actinomycetes > Micrococcales > Micrococcaceae > Micrococcus > Micrococcus sp. LASM2_SD2. The sequence goes on from NZ_JBNFOB010000020.1 coordinate 15,129, forward strand.
GAGGACCTCTCCGGGGACGTGCTGCTCGCCCTGTCCGACTTCGTGCCGCCGCAGGCCGTGCCCTCCACCCTCGTGCTGGACGCCGAGGGCCGGGTGTCCGCCCGCGTGCTCGGCGCCGCGGAGGAGGGCACCCTGCGCGCCCTGCTCAAGACCGTGGTCGACGAGCAGGGGCAGTGACGCCGGCGCCGATGCAGAACAACCCCTTCGCCGAGGCCGTCCTGGACGGGTCCCTGCTGGTCGCCGCGCCCATCGCGCTGCTGGCCGGCATCGTGTCCTTCCTGTCCCCGTGCGTGCTGCCCCTGGTGCCCGGCTACCTCGGCTACGTGACCGGGCTCGGGGGAGAGCGCCTGGAGGACCGCCGTCGCAGCCGCCTCGTGCTCGGCGCCGTGCTGTTCGTGCTCGGCTTCTCCGTGGTGTTCGTCCTGGTCGGAGTGATGTTCGGGCAGATCGCCTTCTGGCTGCAGCGGGACGGCGAGTGGGTGACCCGCCTGCTGGGCGTGGCCGTGATCCTGCTCGGCGTCGTCTTCCTGGGCCGGTTCGACCGGCTCCAGACCGAGCGCCGCCTGCACCTGAAGCCCGCCGCCGGGCTCGTGGGGGCACCGCTGCTCGGCATGACGTTCGGCCTGGGCTGGGCGCCCTGCATCGGCCCCACCCTCGCCGCCGTCCTGGCCATGGCCACCACCGGCGCGGACGGTGCCGCCGGCCGCGGTGCCCTGCTGGCGTTCGTCTACTGCCTCGGCCTGGGCCTGCCGTTCATCCTCATCGCCCTCGGCGTGGAGCGCGGCCTGGCCGCCCTGGCCTTCTTCCGCCGCCACCGCCGCGCCGTGCAGGTGTTCGGCGGCGTCCTGCTGATCGTCCTCGGCCTGGTCATGGTGACCGGACTGTGGAGCGCATGGACCCTCCAGCTGCAGACCTGGTTCCAGAACGAGGTGAGACTTCCCCTGTGAGCACCCGAGCGAAGAAGTCCGAGGCGGCCCTGCCGACGCTCGGCGCCAAGGAGATGGCGCGCTGGGCCTGGACGCAGATCACCAGCATGCGCACCGCGCTGATGCTGCTGCTGCTGCTCGCCGTGGCCGCCGTGCCCGGCTCGCTGGTGCCGCAGCGCCGGGCCGGCCCGGAGATCGTGGACCAGTGGATCGAGGACAACCCGTTCTGGGGCCCGATCCTGGACTTCCTGCAGTTCTTCGACGTCTACACGTCGGTGTGGTTCTCCGCGATCTACCTGCTGCTCTTCATCTCCCTGGTGGGCTGCGTGGTGCCGCGCGCGATCAAGCACGTGAAGGCCATGAAGTCCCCGCCGCCGCGCACCCCGCGGCGGCTGTCCCGCCTGCCGGAGTCCGGCACGGTGGTGCTCGAGGAGTCCGGCCCGGGGCCGGAGCAGGCCGTGGCACAGGCGAAGGCGTGGCTGAAGAAGCGCCGCTACCGGGTGGCGGACTGCACGGACGAACGCGGCGTGTCCGTCTCCGCCGAGCGCGGCTACCTGCGGGAGATCGGCAACATCGTCTTCCACTTCTCGCTGATCGGCGTGCTCGTGTTCATGGCCTACGGTGGCATGACCAAGTACACGGGGCAGAAGATCATCGTGGAGGGCGAGGGCTTCGCCAACAACCTGGTGGCCTACGACTCCTTCACCCCCGGCACCTACTTCAAGGCGGAGCAGCTGCAGCCGTTCTCCCTGAAGCTCGAGTCCTTCGACGCCGTGTTCGAGCGTCAGTCCGAGACCCACTACGGCCAGCCCCTGGACTACACGGCGAGGATGGAGGTCCGCGAGGGCCCCGGCGCCGAGCCGCAGGAGCAGACCCTCAAGGTCAACCGGCCGCTGGACGTGGACGGCGTGCGCGTCTACCTCGTGGGCAACGGCTACGCGCCCGTGGTGACCATCCGGGACGGGAACGGGGACGTGGCGTTCCAGGGCCCCGTGGTGACCCGGGTCCAGGACCAGATGTACACCTCCCTGGCCGTGATGAAGGCCCCGGACGCCAGGCCGGACCAGCTCGGGTTCGTCGGCCTGTTCCTGCCGGCCTCCGTGGAGGGCGAGGACGGCGTGGCGGTCTCCGTGGACCCGGAGCTGCTCAAGCCGCAGCTGATCCTGAACTCCTACTACGGCGACCTCGGCCTGGACGAGGGCGTCCCGCAGAACGTGTACGTGCTGGACACCGAGCGCCTGACCGAGCTGAACAGCCGGCAGAACGAGAACGGCGGCATCACCCTGGACGAGGGAGAGACCTACGAGCTGCCGGACGGCAAGGGCTCCATCAGCTTCGACGGGGTCCGCCGGTACGTCGGCCTGGACATGCACTACGACCCGGGCAAGTGGGGCGTGGGCGTCTTCGCCGCCACCGCCCTGATCGGCCTGGCGGTCAGCCTGTTCGTGCGCCGCCGCCGCGTCTGGGTCCGTGCGGACGTGGACGAGTCCGGCCGCACCCGCGTCGAGTACGCACTGCTCGCCCGCGGCGAGGTCAGCGGTCTGCGCGAGGAGAACGTGGCCCTGCGCACCGCCATGGAGAAGATGTGGCCGGTGACGGCCCCCGAGAGCGACAATGGAACCGACGACGGCGGTGCGCCTGCACTCCGTCCCCGCCCCGGATCAGGAGTCTGACCGTGTTCAACCCGACGGCACCCGTCAACGAGCAGCTCGCCCTGTACAGCGACCTGTTCATGCTCATCGCCGCGCTCGTCTATGCGGCGTCGTTCATCGTGTTCGCCATTGACATGGCGGTCGCGTCGACCACGATCCGGCGCCTCGAGGGTCAGCTGGCCGCCGAGCGCGACCTGGCCCGGCACGCGCAGCCCCTCTGCGGTCTCCGCGTCCGCCGCGGACACGGGGCGCCGGCTCCAGCC
>NZ_JBNFOB010000021.1:0-17497 GCF_057364565.1 Micrococcus sp. LASM2_SD2
CGCGCTGGTCCAGTGGATGTCCGCGGCCCGCGCCGAGGCGGCACTGAGCGGCCGCGACTACGTGGTGCCGGACGACGTCCGCGCCGTGGCCCACGTGGTCCTGCCCCACCGTCTCCTGCTGGACGGCCCCGTCCGTCATGACACCACCTCGCCGCAGGCGCGCCGGATCGTGGACGAGGTCCTCTCCCAGGTCCAGGCCCCCTTCGCCTCCCGCGCCGAGGCCCGAGCCACCCGATGAGCGCGCCGCTGACCCGGCTGCCCCGGTTCCGCCCCCGCGCCGACGCCGTGGGGCTCATGGTCCTCGGCGTGGTGCTCCTCGTGCTCGGCCCGGTGCTGGGCCGCCGCGAGGCGATCGCCGTGGGACTGTTCCTGCTGATCCTGGTCCTGGCCGCCCTCGCCCTCACCCTGGTCGAGCTCGTGCTCACCCGGCGCGCATGGGAGCGCTCGTGGATCGGCCTGGCCGCCCCACGGACCGAGGACCTGCACGGGCTGCACCAGCGCCTCGAGCCGCTGGACCTCGCCGTGCACACGCGCGGGGATTCCCCCTCCGGTGGAGCCGGACTCGAGGTGCACCTCCCCGAGTCCCTGCGTCCCGACGACGGCCCCTCGCCTCGGTCCCGACGCCTCCGCCGCCTGCTGGCGCCGGGCGCGCGCCGGGGGATGGACGCCGCTGCGCCGCTCCACACTCTCGCTGCTCCCCCGCTGGCGCGGACGCTACGAGCTGGACGCCGTCCGCTGCAGCGTCACCGGGCCGTTCGGCCTGTGGACGGCGCGCCAGCGCATCTCGGTCCCCCAGGAGGCCGAGCTGCCGGTGGGTCCGCGGCGTCGGCCGCTGCCGGCGGACCTGGACCGAGTGCTGCTGGCCCAGGTGGCCGACGCCACCGGTCACCGGCGCACCCAGCGACCGGACGACGTCGGGCTGCGCGAGCACACCCCCGGCGACTCGCTCCACCGGGTGCACTGGGGTGCCACCGCCCGCAGCGGGCAGCTGATGGTGCGCGCCGAGGAGCCCGAGGACCGTGCCCCCGTGCAGCTGATCGTGGACCGCACGCTCGGCCACGGCGAGCGTCAGGAGCACGTCTCCCCCTCCGGCCATGCGGTGAGCACGGACGAGGGGCTGGAGGCCGTGGTGGCCACGGCCGCGGCGATCGAGAGCTCGCTGCGTTCCCAGACCGACCTGCACGTGGACGTGGTGGACCACACCGGGGACCGCTTCGATCCGGCGGAGGCATGGACGGACATCTACGGTGAGACCTCGGACGACCGGGACGGCTGGGTGCTGCGCCGCGACGCCGTGGACGGCGACGCGGTGATGCTCCTGGCCGTCGTGGGCGCTGCGACCCCCCGGCCCCCCGCGGCACCTCCGCGGCGGCGGCGGTCGGTCCTGGTGACCGAGACCGCCGCCGCCGAGGCGGACCGCTGGCGTGCCGCCGGCTGGAACGTCCTGACGAGCGTGGGAGGAGACCGCTGATGACCGCCGTAGGCACCCCTGCCGGACGGGCCGAGGACACGGCCGCCTCCGCCGACACCGCCCCCACGTTCCCGCGGGCGCTGCTCGGCTGTGCCGCCGTCGCCTGCTGTCCGTGGTCCTGGTCGGCGCGGCCGCACAGGCCGCCGCCGCCCTGTTCTCCGGGCCCTGGTTCTGGGCCGCGTTCCTGCCCTGTCTGGCCTTCGCGGCGGCCTGGGCCCCGGTGACCGCCTGGTTCGAGCACCGCAACGCGTCCCCGGACACCGCCGGCCTGCTCGGCGTGCTGGCCGGTGCGGTGGTGGCCACGGTCTTTTGGCTGCGCATCGGCTGGGCGGACACCCTGATGCTGGGCGTCCTTCCCACTGGGGCGACGTTCCGTGACCTGCAGGCCGAGACCGTCGTGCTGGGGCAGACGATCGCCCAGGAGACGCCGCCGATCACCGCGTCCGCCTCGGTGGTGGCCAGCACCTCGGCCGTGCTGCTGCTCGCCCTGGCGCTGACTCTCCTGCTGGCCCGCTCCCTGGAGCAGGCGACCGTGGCCGGCGCCCCGGCGCTGACGCTCGTGGTGATCGGCGCCGTCGTCACCGCGGGAGTGACGCCGCTGCCCGCCATGCTGCTCGCGCGGCCGCCTGGATGGGGCTGATGTGGCTGGCGCATCCGACCTGGCGTCCGCGTGCCGCGCTCGGCACGGCCGGCACCGCAGGCGTGGCGCTGCTCGCGCTGCTCGTCGCCGGCGCCGCACTCCCGCAGCTGACCTCGGGCCTGCTGCCCGAGGGGCAGCGCTGGACCTCGGGCCAGACCGCCGGGCCGCAGCTGAGCACCGAGGTGAACCTCGGCGAGGACCTGCGCCGCTCACCCGGGCCCACCGGCATCTCCCTGACCACCGAGGACGGCAGCGGCCGGTACCTGCGGACCGGTGTGGTCGAGGACCCGATGGCCTCCACCTGGCACCTGGGACGCCCGGAAGACGGCGCCGCCTTCGCCCGGGGTGAGATCGCCTTCCCCCAGCCGGGACTGCCGCAGACGACCGAGCAGGTGACCGTGACCCTGGACCGGTTCTCCCCGGACTGGATCCCGGTGCCCAACGGCGCCCAGCGCGTCCCGGCCGCCGAGGACGACTGGGTGCCCATGCTCCAGGACACCGTCATCGCCCGGCCGACGCCGTCCAGGCTCTCCGGAGGCCTCACCCTCGTCGACTCGGCGATCGCCGCCGCACCGGAGGACATGCCCGGCCACCTCGAGCAGGCCGCCGGCACCGAGCAGCAGCGGCCCGGGACAGATCGCCTGACCGAGCAGGAGCGCTCCGAGCTCGCCGACTCCGACCTCGCCCGCCAGGCGGAGGAGGTCATGGGGTCGGCCGGCACGGACTGGGAGAAGGCCAACGCCCTTCAGGCCTGGCTGCGCTCGGACGAGTTCGACTACTCCACCACTACGCCGGTGGACGACGGCTACGACGGCTCGGGGCTGTCCATGACCGAGCAGTTCCTGGAGAAGCGTTCCGGCTACTGCATACACTTCGCCTCGGCCTTCGCCCTGATGGCGGAGTCGCAGGGCCTGCCGACGCGCATCGTGATCGGCTACGCACCGGAGGACGGTCGTGCCGGCCAGCCGACGGAGATCCCGACGAACCGCGCCCACGCCTGGCCGGAGGTCTACTTCGAGGGCGTCGGCTGGATCGCCTTCGAGCCGACCGCCGGTGTCGCCGGCGCCCCGGACTACACGGACCCGGAGGCCGGTGCGGGCGCAGGCGCCCAGCCCTCGGAGTCCGAGTCCGCATCGCCGTCCGCTTCGCCGAGCCCGTCCTCGGCGACGCCGTCCGCCTCCGAGCCGGCGTCCCCCTCGCCCTCGGACTCGCCGATGCCGTCCCCGACCTCCTCTCCGGAGCCCTCGGAGCAGGCCGTCTCCACGCCGGAGGAGTCCGGACCGTCGGCGGCGGAGGTCCTGCGCGTCGTCGGCATCGTGCTGGGGGTGCTGCTCCTGCTCGCCCTGATCGGCGCGGCGGTCTTCGGTCCGGCCTGGTGGCGGAGGCGCCGGCGTCGCCGCCGGCTCGAAGGCCCGTGGGACGGCGAGGACCAGGACCGTGCACGCGTGCTCGCCGCCTGGGCCGAGGTGAAGGACACCGCCGCCCGCTCCGGCGTCCGGCAGGGCGCCGCCCAGTCCGAGTCCGAGATCGCCGCCGCCTGGCTGGCCCTGGTCCCGGAGCACCGGGCGGACATGGACACCGTCCGTTCGGCCGCCCAGTGGGCCCGGTACGCGCCGGCCACCAGCGCACCGCCGGTGGAGCCCGAGTCCGTGTCCGCGGCGGCCGGCGCGGTCGCCGAGGCGATGGACGAGGCACGGAAGGACCGGAAGAAGGACTGATCGCCGCTGACGGCGGAGCAGAAGGAACCCCGCGAGCATGATGCTCGCGGGGTTCCGTTCACGTACAGGTCCGGCCAGGCACCGATGGTGCTGCCTCCCCGATCAGCTGGAGAGGTCGCCGAGGCGAACGAGTTCGCGGAACTCTTCGCTGGTCTCCTGCAGGCCCCTGAAGGTGCCCTGCCCGATGATGCGTCCCTGGTCCATGAGGACGATCTGGTCGCAGTGCTTCACCGTGGACAGGCGGTGGGCCACCACGATCACGGTGATCTTCCCCTTGAGGGACTCGATGACGTCGTGATCTTCTTCTCGGTCACGTTGTCCAGCGCGGAGGTGGCCTCGTCCAGGACGAGGAGCTTCGGGCTGCGGTAGAGCGCGCGGGCGATGCCCAGGCGCTGCCGCTGACCTCCGGAGACGCCGACGGCTCCCTCGCCGATCACGGTGTCCAGGCCGTCCTCCAGGGAGTCGAGCCAGTCGCCCAGCTGCGCGTCCCGCAGGACCCTCTCCACCGCGGCACGGTCTGCGGTCTCCGCCGCGTCCAGGTCGAGGAGGATGTTCTGCAGGACGGTGCCGTTGACCACGGTGACGGCCTGCGGCACGAAGCCCACGTTGTCCCACCAGCCGCGGGGATTCGGCTCGAGCTCGTGGCCGTCCACGAACACGCCGCCGTCCTGGGCATGGTGGAAGCCGATGATGAGGTCCACCAGGGTGGTCTTGCCCGCTCCCGACCCGCCGACGAAGGCGAAGGAGTGCCCCGCGGGAATGGTCAGGTCGATGTCCTTCAAGACCGGTGCAGCCGCCCCCTCGTAGCGGAAGCTGGCGTCATGGACCTCGATCTGATCTGAGAATCCCAACCGCTCGTAGGACTGGTCCGCGCTGCGCAGGACAGGCTGCGCCGCCTGGATCTCAGACACTGTTCGTTCGAAGGCGGGCCAGGAGGCGCGGATCTCGTTGCTGGTGGCCATGACCGTGGTCAGTGACGGGAGGACTCGGAAGCCGGCCAATGCCAACAGCGCCAACGAGGCGAAGGCATTGTCCCCCTGACCGCTGAGGAAGGTGAAGCCGATCATGCCGGCGATGCCCACGACGAACGCCACCTCGAGGACGTAACGCGGCATCATGGTCAGCATCATCTTCTGGCGCGAAGCTGCCGCCGACTCCGTCCGCGCTGCCTGATACTCGTTCATGAAAGCCGAGTCGTTGCCCCTCAGCTTCACGTCCTTGTAGTTCTGCAAACCCTGCAGCGCTGCCGTATTGGAGCGCTCGCCGGTGGTCACCAGGGTCCATCCCAGATTCCGTGCAGGTCTCCGGATGTATCGCGACAGCAGCCACCCGACGATCATGAAGTACAGCCCCATCCCGAGAGCGGTCATCGGCATGGCGACGGCCAGGGTGATGACCACTGCGATCAGGGTGACCGACTCGGTCAGAAGGGTCACGCTGCCGTTGATCACACCGGTGTAGGCCATCGCCGACGTACCGGTCACGTTGTTGACGAGGGTGCCGACCGTCCGGCTCAGGTGCAGGCTGTAGTCCGCGCGCAGGTAGTACCGGAGCAGCTGGGACGAGGTGCGCACCAGATTCCGGTTGGTGAAGCCCATGGTCCACCACCGGAAGCTGAGGACCAGGACCGCCTTGATGACGAATGCGGCCACGATCACTCCGGACAGCGTCAACGCCTTCTCTCCGGTGGTGACGGCACCCCAGCTCTCAAGGGTTCGGTTGACGAGCGGGATCTGCGTGTCACCGGACGACATGAGGTTGACCAACGGCATGACCGACGCGAGCGCACCCATCTCCAATGCCGCGATGCCGATGGACCCCGCCACCACGAAGGCCAGGCGGATGCGCATGCCTCGGTCGATGAGGTAGCCGGTCCCGCTGGGAAGACGTCGGGTGAGGAACTTGGGTGCCACGGTCCCCCATCGTAGACGTGCGGATACCTTCCTAGACGGTGCGTTCACTCACCCGGGAGGCACGTGGCCGGTCAGAACTGCCCGTACACCGCGGTCGTGTTCGCGTCGACGGCACGGGCGAGGTCCCCCAGGGTCACCCCGCGCACCTCGGCCATGAACCGCAGGGTGTAGGGGACCAGGTAGGGGGCGTTGGGGCGTCCGCGATAGGGGTGCGGCGTCAGGAAGGGGGCATCGGTCTCCACCAGGAGCAGGTCCTCGCGGGCCTCCGTCAGCGCCTCCCGCAGAGCGTCGTTCGCCTTGAACGTCACGGGGCCGGCGAAGGACATGTACCAGCCGTGCTCGTTGCAGGTGCGAGCCAGGTCGGCCTCGCCGGAGAAGCAGTGGAAGACGACCTTCTCCGGAAGGCCGCCGTCGGCGTGCTCCTCAAGCAGGATGCGGACCACGTCGTCATGGGCGTCCCGGTCGTGGATCTGCAGAGCCTTGCCCAGGGTCCGGGCGAGGCGGATGTGCCAGCGGAACGCCTCCTGCTGGGCGTGGTGCCCCTGCTCTTCACGGGTGCGGAAGTAGTCCAGGCCGGTCTCCCCCACGGCACGCACCCGCGGGTGGCGTGCAAGCCGGTCGATCTCGGCCAGTGCGTCGTCGAGCCCGCCGCGCTCAGCCAGACGGGAGGCGTCGTTCGGATGGATCGCCACGGCGCCCAGCAGCCGCGGTTCCTTCTCGATGGACTCCACGGTGAACCGGGCAGACTCCACATCGCAGCCGACCTGGACCGCGCCGCGGATGCCGACGGCCTCGGCGGCGTCCATGGCCTGCGACGGCGTCACGGTCACCAGACCGTCACGGAAATCGAGGTGGGTGTGGTTGTCCACCACCGGCACGGGGAGCGGCTCAGGAGCCGGCGGATACTCGAGCCGGCGCTTCCGCCCGGTCCTCTCGTCCTTCTCGTCACGGCGGGGCCCTGCGCCGTGGGCACGCCCTCCCGCCGCAGCGGGACGATAGGCCTCGGGGACAGAGTGGTCCTCAGCGTTCTGGGTGGTCTGTGCAGCGGACATGCAGTCCACTCTAGGACGGCAACAGCCCCCGGAGTCTCCTCCGGGGGCCGCCTTCTCGCCTGCCCACCGGGCAGGTCAGCGCATCACTTACCCGCGTACGGGTCCGCCATGCCGATGAACTGGACGGTCGAGTACTCCTCGATGCCCTCGGCGCCGCCCTCGCGGCCCAGCCCGGACTGCTTGACGCCGCCGAACGGGGCGGCCGGGTTGGAGATGACGCCGGCGTTGTAGCCGACCAGGCCGAACTCGATCTGCTCGGAGACCCGGTACATGCGGGTGTAGTCCTTGGTGAAGAGATAGGACGCCAGGCCGTACTCGGTGTCGTTGGCCATCTCGATGGCCTCCTCCTCCGTGGAGAAGGTGACGATCGGGGCCACGGGGCCGAAGATCTCCTGCTTCAGGATCGGGTTGTCCCTCTGCACCTTCAGGGCGGTGGGCTGATAGAAGTAGCCCGGACCGTCCACCTTGTCTCCGCCGGTGAGCACCTCGCCGCCGGCCTCGACGGCGTCGAGGACCAGCTGGTGGATGTCCTCCCGGGCGCCCTCGTCCACGATCGGCCCGAGGGTGGAGTCCGGGTCGGTGCCGCGCAGCGGCTTGAGGGCCTCGAGCTTGGCCACGAACTTCTTCGTGAACTCCTCGGCCACGTCCTCGTGGACCAGGAAGCGGTTGGCGGCGGTGCAGGCCTCGCCCATGTTGCGCATCTTGGCGGCGAAGGCGCCCTCCACCGCGGCGTCGAGGTCCGCGTCCTCGAAGACGATCAGCGGTGCGTTGCCGCCGAGCTCCATGGAGGTGCGCAGCACGTTGTCCGCCGCGTCCTTCATGAGGCGCACACCGACCGGCGTGGAACCGGTGAAGGACACCTTGCGCAGCCGCCGGTCCTGCAGGATCGGGCCGGAGATCGACGAGGCCGAGGAGCCCGCGACGACGTTGAGCACGCCCTTGGGCAGGCCGGCCTCCTGCATCACCTGGGCGAACAGCTGGGTGGTCAGCGGGGTGAGCTTGGCGGCCTTGAGGACCATGGTGCAGCCGGCTGCGACGGCGGGGCCCACCTTGCGGGTGGCCATGGCCAGAGGGAAGTTCCACGGGGTGATCAGCAGGCACGGACCCACCGGGCGATGGTGCACCTGCATGCGCAGGGTGCCCTCGGGCACGGTCAGGGTGCGGCCGTAGTGGCGGCCCGCCTCCTCGGAGAACCAGCGCAGGAAGCCGTTGCCGTAGGTGACCTCGCCGCGGGCCTCGGCGAGCGGCTTGCCCATCTCGAGGGTCATGAGCAACGCGAAGTCCTCGGCGCGCTCGTTGATCATGTCGTAGGCGCGGCGGAGGATGTCCGCGCGCTCCTTGGCCGGGGTGCGGGCCCAGTCCCTCTGCGCAGCGCAGGCGGCGTCGAAGGCGGCCTTGGCGTCATCCGAATTGCCGTCCTGCAGGGAGGCGATGACCTCGCCGGTGGCCGGGTCCTTCACGTCGAAGGTCTTCCCGGAGGAGGCGTCACGCCACTCCCCGTCGATCAGCAGGCCCTTCGGGACGGACTCCAGCAGGGTCTTCTCACGCTCGGCGGTCACGGTCATGGTGCACCTCTTTCACACGGGGTCATCGGCGCGCCGGTCCGGCGGCCGCTTGCCTGTCAGGTCCAACCGCGGGCCGGTGCGCGGTCATTCCCGCGCCGTCTCCCGTCCGGGACCACTACCGCGCATCCTACTGACCGGAGAGGCCTGATCCCCATGGCTGTCCACCGCTCGATCTCACCCCGCGGCGGCCGGCCACGCCTCAGCCCCTCCGTGCCGCGAGCACCGCGTCGTACAGCTCGTTCTTGCGCACCCCGTGCTCGGACGCCACCTCGGCTGCGGCCTGCTTCATCCGCTCGCCGGCAGCCACCCGCTGCTCGACGACGGCCGCCAGCTCCGCCAGGCTCGTCGCCTCGGTCTTCGCTCCCGGACCGACGACGAGGACGATCTCCCCTCGGATGCCCTCGCCCGCCTCACGCTCGCGGGCCCAGGCCGCCAGCTCGGCGGCGGTTCCGCGGACGACCTCCTCGTGGAGCTTGGTCAGCTCGCGCGCCACGCAGGCGGGACGGTCCTCGCCCAGCGCGTCCACCAGGGACTCCAGAGACGCCGTGATCCGCTGCGGCGACTCGAAGAACACCACGGTCCGTTCCTCGCCCCGGATCCGCTCGAAGGCCCGGCCCCGCTCCCCCGCCTTGCGCGGGACGAACCCGTCGAAGGCGAACCGGTCGGTCGGCAGTCCGGACAGGGCCAGTGCGGTGGTCACGGCGCTGGCTCCCGGCACGCATGTCACCGGCAGCCCTTCGGCGGCCGCGGCGGCCACCAGACGGTGACCGGGGTCGGAGACCGTCGGCATGCCGGCGTCCGTCACCACCGCCACGGTCTGCCCCTCGCGCACCAGGGCCAGCAGACCCTGGGCCGAGGCGGCCTCGTTGTGCTCGTGGTGGGCCATCAGTCGGCCCCTCGGCGTGACGCCCAGCTTCCGGCAGAGCTGCCGCGCCATCCGGGTGTCCTCCGCGGCCACGACGTCCGCGCCCTCCAGGACCTCGCGCAGGCGTGCCGTCGCGTCGCCGAGGTTGCCGATCGGTGTGGCCGCCAGGATCAGCCGGCCATGGTCACGGACGTGCGCAGGTGCAGACATGCCGCTCATCCTAGGCGGGCCGGGCCTGCGGCACGCGGCGTATGGAAGACTTCGGGGCATGACCGAGACGCCCCGCATCTGCATCGCCTCCGGCGGTGACGAGATCCGACTCCGCTCCTACGTGAACCACGCGATCTACGCCCGTGAACACGGCATGGACCACCGCGTGGAGACCGGCATCGACACCGACATCACCAACAGGTTCGGCTACAAGGTCTCCATCATCCGACGCCTGCTGCCGATGTACGACTGGCTCGTCTGGATGGACGACGACGCCTTCTTCACGGACTTCGAGGCGGACAACATCCGCCGGCTCATCGACGCCGCCGAGCGCGACGGCCACAGCCTGGTCATCGCGGAGGGGCCGCTCGAGCCCAACGGCTTCTGGTCCAGGATCAACACGGGCGTGATGCTCCTCCGCAACAACGAGATCGGCCGGCGGATCGTGGCGGACACCTACACCGCAGACCTGGGCGCTGTCCGCGCCTGGTGGGACGACGAGCGGGACGGCCTGTTCACCGACGGGGACCAGGACCAGATGTGGTGGGTCCTGAACAATCAGGACCTGCTCGACCATGTGCGCATCGTCGGCCACCGGGAGCTGAACTCCCGTGGCCACCACTACGAGGACGGGCTCTCGGACGCCTTTGTGATGCACTTCACCGGCTATCCGGACAAGGAGCTGGGCGCGGCCCGATTCGCCCGGCGCTTCGGGATCGGCCAGGAGCTCGTCCCCGAGCCTCTGCTGGACAAGTACCACGTGAAGGTCCGCAGCCCCCTGCGCGGCGCCCGGCTGCGCTGGCGCGAGACCAGCACGGACGCCTACGCCGGGCTCAAGGCCCGCCTCCGCCCGCACAAGGCCACGATCAAGGGCGCCGTCGACCGGCTGCCCGCGCCGATCCGCCGCCACGTCCCCCTCGGCGGCTGATCCTTCAGCTGCGTGCGGGGCCCTGCCGGTCCAGCAACGGGTACACCGGTTCGCCCGCTCGGCCGCTGCGCACCCAGGTCCTCAGGCCCACCAGTCTGCCGGCGCGCACCGCCGCCTGCCGGACGGCCCAGGTACCGGCCGGACCGATCCCGGTGCCCCGCCTGCAGCACCCGCGCGGACAGGTGCGAGTCCTCCATGCCGTAGGGCGGGAGGGACTCGTCGAATCCTCCGACCTCCACGAACACCGAGCGCAGGATCGCCGCGTTGCCGCTCATGGCGCCCCGGCCGTGGAGGATCCCGGGGTTGAGGACCGGTCCGTCGGGACGGAGGGGCCGGGTCATGACCGGATCAGGCCCGCCACCATGGGCGTCTCCGCAGTGACCGCGCGGTGCGCCTGCTCGACCCAGTCCTCCGCCACCCGGTCGTCGGCGTCGCACAGGGCCAGGACCCGCCCACGCGCCGGCCGAGCGGTCCGCCGTCGTGGTCCCCATCGTGCGTCCTCCCCGGCCCCATGGGCCCGGTGCCCCGACACGCCCAGGCGCGTGCCGTCGTCGTCCGACTCTCTTCCTTCCCCCGCACTCTAGCCGCCGCGCCGGGCCGCCGAGGCCGGTGCCGCGTCCGTCCCGGCCCGTAGCATGGCAGGGTGCCTCGAACCGCCGTCGCCTCCACCTCGCGCGCCCTGACCGGCGCGCGCGCCGGCGACCCGTTCTCCGAGGCCGCCCTGCGCGCCCGCCTCGGGCTCCGGACCTCCGCCGTCACCCGGTGGGACTGGATCGTCCCCCTGCTGATCGCGCTGGCGGCCGGCGTCATGCGATTCACCGCCCTGGACTTCCCGGACCGGCTGGTCTTCGACGAGACCTACTACCCCAAGGACGCCTGGTCCCTGCTGCACTACGGCTACGAGCGGTCCTGGCCGGAGGACGCGGACGAGGCCTTCGCGCAGGGCACCGCCACCCCGGACCCGGACCCGGCCTATGTGGTGCATCCGCCGCTGGGCAAGTGGCTGATCGGTCTGGGCATGCTCGTGTTCGGGGCGGACAACGGCTACGGCTGGCGCTCCGCCTCCGCCCTGGCGGGCACGCTCACGGTGCTGCTGACGGTGCTGATCGGGCGCCGGCTCTTCCGCTCGCTCACCCTGGGCGCCCTGGCCGGCGTGCTGCTGGCCACCGAGGGCCACCACCTGATCATGTCCCGCATCGGCCTGCTGGACATCTTCCTGTCCCTGTTCGTGGCCGCCGCCTTCTGGGCGCTGCTCAAGGACCGCGACGACGGCCGGGCTCGGTTGGCCCGCCGTCTCGCCTCCGCGCTGCGCTCGGCCCCGGACACCGCCGCCCGACGACGGCTGCTCTCCTCCGGCCCGCTGCTCGGGTGGCGTCCGTGGCGGCTTCTCGCCGGCCTGCTGCTGGGCGCCGGCTGCGCCGTGAAGCTCTCCGGCCTGGCCTTCATGGCCGTGTTCGGCCTGATGACGGTGCTCTGGGACATGGAGGCCCGGCGCACCGCCGGGATCCGGCACTGGCTGCGGGCCGGCGTCACCCATGACGGACTCGGCGCGTTCCTGGCCGTGGTGGGCGGCGGCCTGGCCGTCTACCTGGCCTCCTGGACCGGCTGGTTCCTCTCCGCGGACGGCTACTACCGCCAGTGGGGTGCCGAGAACCCGCCGAGCGCCTGGTGGGAGCACCTGCTGCCGGACGCGCTGCGCTCGCTGATCCACTACCACCAGGAGTCCACGACCTTCCACGAGGGCCTCACCAGCCCCCACGACTACGCCTCCAGCCCCTGGACCTGGCCCTTCATGGGCCGCCCCGTCAGCTACTTCTACGAGGGCGGCGAGCCCGGCGAGGACCCGTGCATCGGCATGGACGTCAAATGCTCCTCCGCCATCACGGACATCGCCAACCCGATCCTGTGGTGGTCGGGACTGGCGGCCGTGCTGGTCTGCCTGTGGCTGTGGATCGCACGCCGGGACTGGCGGGCCGGCGCCCTGCTCGGGGTGTACCTCGCCGGCCAGGTGGTCTGGTTCCTGTGGCCGGAGCGCACCATGTTCTTCTTCTACACCGTGGCCTACGAGCCGTTCCTGGTGCTCATGGTGGTCCTCGCGCTCTCGCTGCTGCTGCGCCCCGGCGCACGGCTCGGACGGCGCGGCGGAGCCCTGCTGGTCATCGCCTTCACGCTCGTCGTGCTCGCCGTGTCCGTGTTCTTCCTCCCGGTCTGGACCGGAGGGGTCATGCCCTACGAGCACTGGCGCTGGCGCATGTGGCTGGCGAGCTGGATCTGACCTGGCCCAAGGCCGTCCGTCCTACACAGATCGTCCCGGGGGTCTGTAGGCTCTGTCCCTGTGCAGAAGCCGACCAGCCTGACCGAGACCTCGACCGCCCTCTCCGTGGACCTGCCGGAGGACAGCAACATCACGGACCTCGTCCTGTCCTCCCACGCCGAAGACCCCGCCGCGGCCGTCTACGCCGTGCGCAACGGTGCCGGCGGCTGGCTGGACGTGAGCTTCTCCGCCTTCCTGGACCGGGTCCGCGGCGCCGCCCGCGGCCTGATCGCACACGGGGTGAAGCCGGGCGACCGCGTGGCCCTGTTCGCCCCCACCAGCTACGAGTGGGCCGTCCTGGACCAGGCCGTCTGGTTCGCCGGCGCGATCTCCGTGCCCATCTACGAGACCTCCTCGGCCCACCAGGTGCAGCACATCCTGACGGACTCGGGCGCCACGGTGGTGGCCTGCGGCAGCGGCTCCCACGAGCGCACCGCCCGGCGCGCCGCCGAGGAGGGCGGCGTCGAGGTCTTCACGTTCCACGTCTCCGGGGCCGGCCTGGACGAGCTCACCGCGCACGGCCGGGAGGTGGACGACGCCGCGCTCGAGGCGGCCCGTTCGCTGGCCGGCATGGACGACGTCGCCTCCCTGGTCTACACCTCCGGCACCACCGGCAAGCCGAAGGGCGCCATGATCACCCACCGCAACTTCGCGGTGGGCGGCCTGAACGTCCTCGCCTTCGCCCATGAGGTGGTGGCCTGGAAGCAGTCCGGGCACGACTCCCGCACGCTGATGTTCCTGCCGCTGGCGCACGTGCTCGCCCACGCCGTGCAGGTCATCTGCCTGGTCGGCCGCATCCAGATCGCCCACGCCTCCTCCATGGGCACCCTGACCCGTGACCTCGCCTCCTTCCGCCCGAACTGGCTGCTGGCCGTGCCGCGCGTCTTCGAGAAGCTCGAGTCCGGCGTGGCCACCAAGGCCAAGAACGCGGGCAACGAGAAGGTCTTCGACGCCGCCCGCGCCACCGCGATCGCCTACTCGCAGGCCGTGGAGGACGCCCAGCAGGGCCGCGGCGCCGGCCCCTCCCTGGCCCTCAAGGCGAAGCGCGCCGTGTTCGACCGCCTCGTCTTCGCGAAGCTGCGTGCCGCCCTCGGCGGATCGGTGCGGTACTCGGTGTCCGGCGCATCCACTCTGGACCCGGAGCTCGCCCACTTCTTCCGTGGCGCCGGCCTGCCGGTCATGGAGGGCTACGGTCTCACCGAGACCACCGCCCCGGCCACCGTGAACATCCCCGGCGCCGTCCGCCTGGGCACCGTGGGACTGCCGGTCTGCGGCACCACCGTGCGCATCGCCGAGGACTCCGAGGTGCTCGTCAAGGGCCCCATCGTGTTCAAGGGCTACTGGAACAACGAGGAGGCCACCGCCGAGAGCTTCGACGCGGAGGGCTTCTTCCACACCGGGGACCTCGGCACGCTCGACGAGGACGGCTACCTGTCCATCGTGGGACGCAAGAAGGAGCTCATCGTCACCGCCGGCGGCAAGAACGTGTACCCCACCCCCATGGAGGAGGGGCTGCGCCGCCACCGCCTGGTCAACCACGTGGTGGTGGTCGGCGAGAACCGCCCCTACGTGGGCGCGCTCGTCACGCTGGACGAGGAGGAGCTGAAGACCTGGTGCCAGGACCGCGGCCGCCCCGCGCTCTCCCTGTCCGAGGCAGCCGAGGACGAGCAGGTCCGCGCCGCCGTCCAGGAGGCCGTGGACAGGATCAACGAGGGCGTCTCCCGCGCCGAGTCCATCCGCCGGTTCGTCATCCTGGACCATGAGCTCTCCGAGTCCTCCGGCCACGTGACCCAGTCCATGAAGCTCAAGCGGAACACCGTCATGGAGGACTTCCAGAAGGACGTGGAGTCCCTCTACGGGCCGCGGACGAAGAAGTGAGCCGACCGGAGCGCCGCCGCACCGCGGCGGACACGCATCAGGCCCCTGCACCGTGATCGGTGCAGGGGCCTGATGCCGTGCCGGGCGATGTCCCGGGTCAGGCGACCTCGGCGTTGTCCTCGCGGTACCAGCGGCCGCGGGTCGCCTCCATCTGCAGGCGACGGTCCCATGCGGCCTCGCGGCGGCGACGGGTGGGGGCGGTGGCGATCAGCGTGATCAGTGCGGCCAGCAGGGACAGCACCGCGATCGCGATGGCCGCGTCGATCCAGAACTGGCCCGGGTACAGGCGGATCAGGCCGTCGTTGGCGGCGAAGGTCCAGGTGCCGTCCGCGAAGAACAGCTGGTGGAAGCCGGCGAACAGGGCCTCCCAGCCGAGCACGCCGAGCACGGCCAGCACCAGCACCGCCACGGTGAACCACAGCGCACCGGCGAACAGGGCCCGGCGCACTCCGCCGGCCGAGTTCTTCAGCAGGTAGGCGATCAGCAGGGCGCAGACCACGGCCAGCACGACGCCTGCGGCCATGGTGATGAGCATGACCCACTTGACGTCCACCATGTGCGAGACCTCGGCGTCCGTGAACACCGGGGCACCGTCCGCCTGCAGCTGCTGCAGGTAGCGGCCGCCGGAGAGGTTGAACAGGAAGTCCACGCCCGCCGAGCCGTAGTGCAGGCGGTCCTCCGTGGTGAAGCCGTACTGGTCCGCCGGGAAGCCCGGGCGGTGGTACTCCAGCCACAGGAACACCGGCGAGGCCACCAGGCGGACCACGCCGATCAGCAGCACGATCGGCGCGAGGATCGCCAGCAGCGTCTGCGCGATGCGCGGGCCCGCGCCGGGCAGCCGGCCGTCCGGATCGCGCTGGGTCCGGGAGAACGCCTGCGTGGCCACTCCCCCGGCGCCGGCGAACGCCATCGGCGCGTGCGCCCCGCCGCGGTCATAGGCGCCGCGCTCCTGCAGCTGGTCCTGGGAGTACGGCTCGTCCTGCGCGGTGGACGTCGCCCACGGACGCTCGGCACGGACCTCACGGCCGTCGCGCTCGGCGCGGACCTCACGGCCGTCCTGGCCGTCGTGCTCGTCCACGGTGTCCATCACCCCGGTCGGATAGCCCGAGCGCGCCGGCGGCGCAGGGGGCCGAGGCGGCCACCGGCCGAGAGGCCTCCACGTCCCGGTCACGGGAGGACTGGCCCGCGGCGTCCGCCCGGCGCAGGTCGTCGAGGTCCTCGCGGCTCAGTGCCGCCGTGGACTGATGGTCCGCATCGGCCGGACGGCCGTCGCGGTCCTGCGCACCGTCGCGCGGGAGCACCATGGTCTCGTCCCCGTCCCGGCGGGCGCCGCCGTCGCGCGGGAGCACCATGGTCTCGTCGTTGCCCGATGCCGCACCGGAGGTGCGGTCGCCGCGTGAGGCGAGGCGGCCGTCGTCGCGGTTCCGGCGGTCCTCACGTGGCAGGGCCACGGTGTGGTCCTGGTCCGCCTCGTCCTCGGCGAACGCGCCGTAGTCCAGGCCGGACTCGAACTCGGAGGACGCAGCGGTCTCCTCGTCCTTCTTCTTGACGAACGGCCAGCGGCCTCCGGATGCGGTGGAGCTCATGGGGATCCCTCCTGGGGACGTCGGAGCGGGTCGGTGAGCGGCGGTCGCCGGCTCAGCAGGGGTCGGTTCCGGGCGGGGGTCAGTAGCGGTAGTGGTCGGACTTGTAGGGGCCGGCCACGTCCACGCCGAGGTACTCGGCCTGGACCTTGGTCAGCTCGGTCAGCCCCACGCCCAGGGCGTCCAGGTGCAGGCGGGCGACCTTCTCGTCCAGGATCTTCGGCAGGGTGTACACCTGCTTCTCATAGCGCTGGCCGGTGAGGGCGCCCGTGCCGGCGGAGCCGCCGAACAGCTCGATCTGCGCCATCACCTGGTTGGTGAAGGACGCCGACATCACGAAGCTCGGGTGGCCGGTGGCGTTGCCCAGGTTCAGCAGGCGGCCCTCGGAGAGCACGATGATCGAGCGCTCGGAGTCCTGGCCGGCGTCGAACGTCCACTCGTGGACCTGCGGCTTGATCTCGGTCTTGGTGACGTTCGGGAGGCGGCCGAGGCCGGCCATGTCGATCTCGTTGTCGAAGTGGCCCACGTTGCCCACGATCGCCTTGTCCTTCATCGCGGCCATGTGCTCGGCCATGATGATGTCCTTGCCGCCGGTGGTGGTGACGAACAGGTCGCCGAGCGAGACGACGTCCTCGAGGCGCGCCACCTGGTAGCCGTCCATGGCGGCCTGCAGCGCGCAGATCGGGTCGATCTCCGTGACGATCACGCGGGCGCCCTGGCCGCGCAGGGCCTCGGCGGCGCCCTTGCCCACGTCGCCGTAGCCGCACACCACGGCCACCTTGCCGCCGATCAGCACGTCCGTGGCGCGCATGATGCCGTCCGGCAGGGAGTGTCGGATGCCGTACTTGTTGTCGAACTTGGACTTGGTGACCGAGTCGTTCACGTTGATGGCCGGGAACAGCAGGCGGCCGTCCTGGGCCAGCTGGTACAGGCGCAGCACGCCGGTGGTGGTCTCCTCGGACACACCTCGCACGGTCTTCGAGGTGCGGGTCCAGTGCTGCGGGTCCTCCGCCAGGCGACGGCGCAGGGTCTGCAGGATGATCCGGTACTCCTCCGGGTCCTCCTGCGTGGCGGACGGCACGGCGCCGGCGGCCTCGAACTCCACGCCCTTGTGGAGCAGCAGGGTGGCGTCGCCGCCGTCGTCCAGGATCACGTTCGGTCCCCGCTCCGGGTCCTCGGCGGCGCCCGGCCAGGTCAGGATCTGCGAGGCGGTCCACCAGTAGTCCTCGAGGGACTCGTTCTTCCAGGCGAACACCGGCACGCCCGCCGGTTCCTCCGGGGTGCCGGAGCCCACGACGACGGCCGCGGCGCCTCGTCCTGGGGTGGAGAAGATGTTGCAGGAGGCCCAGCGGACCTCGGC
>NZ_JBNFOB010000022.1:0-16789 GCF_057364565.1 Micrococcus sp. LASM2_SD2
GGGCGCCCGCCGCCGGGCCTGCGGCGGCCGCCGAACGACGGGGGCAGGGGCAGCTGCGAGGTGTGGTGCTCGGTCATTCGCGCCCCATGTCCCGATGGGTGACCTGGACGCTCACCCGCTCCAACGTGCGAAGGCGGCGCGCCAGCTCCTCCGTGACCGCCACGGAGCGGTGCTTGCCCCCGGTGCAGCCGATGGCCACCGTGGCGTAGTGCTTGTTCTCCCGCAAGTAGCCCTCGAACACGGGCTCGAGCATCCGGACGTACGTGTCCACGAAGTCCATGACGCCCTCCCGGCCGAGCACGTACTCGGAGACCAGCGCGTCCCGGCCGGTGTGGGGACGCAGCTCCGGCACCCAGTGCGGGTTGGGAATGAAGCGCATGTCCGCCACGAAGTTTGCGTCCGAGGGAAGGCCGTACTTGAACCCGAAGCTCATCAGGTTCAGTCGCAGGCGCAGCGGGCCGGCGTCGGAGAACAGCTCGGTGACCTGGGACGCGAGCCCGTGGACGTTGAGGGCGGTGGTGTCCAGCACGAGGTCCGCATGGGAGCGCAGGTCCTGGAGCACCTGCCGTTCAGCGCGGATCCCCTCGAGAAGGGAGGCGTTGCCCTGCAGCGGATGGGGGCGCCGGCCGGCCTCGAAGCGGCGGACCAGCACGTCGTCGTCCGCCTCGAGGAACAGGATGCGGTGCTCGAGCCCGTGGTTCTCGAGGTTCCGCAGGGCCTGCCGCAGGTCCGGGTAGTGCGTGCGGGAACGGACGTCCACCACGATCGCCAGCTTCGGGAAGGCCTCGGGTGACTTCGCCACCAGGGCGGAGAGGGTGGGCAGCAGCTGCGGCGGCAGGTTCTCCACCACGTACCAGCCGTGGTCCTCGAGCGCGTGGGCGGCCGTGGTGCGGCCGGCGCCGGACATGCCGGTGATGACGAGGACCTCGGGATGCTCGGGCTTGGCCATCGCGGGCGGCGGGTCGCCCGCCTCGGGCGGGACCGGGGGGTGGGGCTGCTCGCTCATGCCTCCACTCTATCCGGGCTCGGAATCCGTGCCCTGTGCGGGCCCGTCGCCGCGGGCGGCCTCCCCCGGGTTCAGCGCGGTGTGGATCGCCTCGGCCAGCTTCGGGCCGACGCCGGCGACCTCAGTCAGCCGGTCCACCCCGGCCGCACGCACCTTCGCCACGGACCCGAAGTGGGTGATCAGCGCCGTCCGCTTCGCCGGCCCGAGGCCGGGGACGTCGTCCAGGGCGGAGGCGGTCATCGCCTTGGCCCGGCGCTGCCGGTGCCCGGCGATCGCGAACCGGTGCGACTCGTCGCGCAGCCGCTGCAGCAGGTACAGCCCCTGCGAGGAGCGCGGCAGCACGAGCGGGAACTCGTCGTCCGGAAGCCAGACCTCCTCGAGGCGCTTGGCCAGGCCGACCACGGGCAGGTCGTCCAGACCCAGCTCCGCCAGCACGGCCACGGCGGCGGCCACCTGCGGCGGACCTCCGTCCACCACGACCAGGGAGGGCGGATAGGAGAAGCGGCGGGCGCCGTCGTCGTCTCCCTCCTCCACCTGACCGGTGAGCGGGGCGCCCTCGGCCCGTTCGGCGGCCAGCCGGGCGAAGCGGCGGCGGAGCACGTCCCGCATCGACGCGGTGTCGTCCCGGGCGGCCTCGCCGGCGACGTTGAAGCGGCGGTAGTCCGACTTCTTGGGCAGTCCGTCCTCCACGACCACCATCGAGCCGACCACGTGGGTGCCCTGGGAGTGGGAGATGTCGTAGCACTCGATGCGCAGCAGCGGCTCGTCCAGCTCGAGGGCCTCCTGCAGCTCCTTCAGCGCCGCCGACCGCGCCGTGAGGTCCCCCGAGCGCCGCGACTTGTGCAACGCCAGCGCCATCTCCGCGTTCTGGCGGACGGTCTCCATGAGCTCGGCCTTGTCCCCGCGCCGGGGCACGCGGATGTGGACCTTCGCACCCCGCCGGCCGGAGAGCCACCGTCCCGTCTCCTCCACGTCCTGCGGCAGCACGGGCACGAGGACCTCGTGCGGGACGGAGCCCTCGTCCGCGGCGTCGCCGTAGACCTGCTGCAGCAGCTGCTGGACCATCGCGGCGTCGTCCACGTCCTCCACGCGCTCCATGACCCAGCCGCGCTGGCCGCGGATCCGGCCCTGGCGGACGTGGAACACCTGGACGGCGGTCTCGAGCTCGTCCGAGTGGAAGGCGTAGATGTCCGCCTCCGTGTTCTCGGCGAGCACCACGGCGTTGCGCTCGAACACGCGCTTCAGGGCGGCGATGTCGTCCCGCAGGCGGGCGGCGTCCTCGTACCGCAGCTCCGCGACGGCGTCGGCCATGGCCTTCTCCAGCTCGCGGATGAAGCGCCCGGCGTCCCCGGCCATGAAGTCGCAGAAGTCCTGCGCCAGCTCCCGGTGCGCCGCCGGCGAGATCCGCCCGACGCAAGGCGCGGAGCACTTGCCGATGTACCCCAGCAGGCACGGGCGGTCCTGCGCCCGGGCGCGCCGGAACACGCCCGCGGAGCAGGTGCGCACCGGGAACACCCGCAGCATCAGGTCCACGGTCTCGCGGATCGCCTTCGCCGGGTGGAACGGGCCGAAGTACTTCACACCGGGCCGCTTGTCCCCGCGCATCACCTGCACGCGGGGGAACTGCTCGTCCATGGTGACGGCCAGGTACGGGTAGGACTTGTCGTCCCGGTACATGATGTTGAACCGCGGCCGGTACTGCTTGATCCAGGAGTACTCGAGCTGGATGGCCTCCACCTCGGAGCCCACCACGGTCCACTCCACGGCCTCGGCCGTGAAGACCATGGTGCGGGTCTTCGTCGCCAGGCGTGCCGGATCCTGGAAGTAGGAGGACAGGCGGGCGCGCAGGTTCTTCGCCTTGCCCACGTAGACCACCCGGCGGTCCCGGTCCCGGAAGCGGTAGACGCCCGGGGCGGTGGGGATCTCGCCGGCGGCGGGACGGTAGGAGGCCGGGTCAGCCACGGGACGCGGGCGGGGCGTTGTAGACGTCCACCCGCTCCTGGCCGGTGAGCCCGCCGATGGCGTCCATGACGGCGGCGGTGGCCTCCCGCCGGGCGGGCAGGGTGTGGGCGGGGCCGGGGTGCCCGAAGCGCAGGGGCTCGCCGAAGCGCACGGTGAACCGGTGGGGCCTCGGGAGCCGCTCGTCCGGGGCTTGCAGGCGCTCGGTGCCGATCAGGCCCACCGGGACCACGGGCGCCCCCGGTGGCCAGGGTCAGCCAGCCGACGCCCGTGCGGCCGCGGTAGAGGCGGCCGTCGCGCGAGCGGGTGCCCTCCGGATAGATGCCCACGCCGCTGCCGGCCGCGAGCAGCTCCACCAGCGAGTCCAGGGCGGCCACGGACGCCGCCTGCTCCCCCCGCTGCACGGGGATGGAGCCGACCGACTCGAAGAACCACTTCATGGCCCTGCCCTTGGGGCCGGAGGCGGTGAAGTACTCCGCCTTGGCGAAGAAGTGCACCATCCGCGGGCACAGCGCCTGCAGGATCACGGAGTCCAGGAAGGACAGGTGATTGGAGGCCAGGATGAACGGCCCCTGAGCGGGCACGTTCTCCGTGCCCTCCACGGTGGGGCGGCACAGGCCCCTGATGCCCACGCCGAATCCTCGGCGCAGCGGTTCGGACGTCCTGGGCATCGCACCGTCCTTTCCAGCGTTCGTCATGGGTCCCGACGACGGACGGCCGGGTCCGCCTTCGGGTGGTCCCGGCCATGCTACGTCAGCGCCGCCCTCCGGGCGGCCGTGGCCGCCGTCGGCGACCGTCGGACCGGGTGAGGGGGCGGGGTTCCGGTGGGGTGCCGTCGTCGGGCCCGGCGGGCGTCAGGGCCGGGTGGGCGTCAGCCGAGCATCTCCTTGAGGAAACGGCCGGTGTGGCTGGCCTCCACCTGTGCGACCTCCTCCGGGGTGCCGACCGCCACCACCTTGCCACCGCCGGAGCCGCCCTCCGGGCCGAGGTCCACGATGTGGTCGGCGCATTTGATGACGTCCAGGTTGTGCTCGATGGTCAGCACCGTGTTGCCCTTGTCCACCAGCGACTGCAGCACGTGCAGCAGCCGGCGGATGTCCTCGAAGTGCAGGCCCGTGGTCGGCTCGTCCAGCACGTAGACGGTGCGGCCGTTGGAGCGGCGCTGCAGCTCCGCGGCCAGCTTGACGCGCTGCGCCTCGCCGCCGGAGAGCGTGGTGGCCGGCTGCCCCAGGCGCACGTAGCCGAGGCCGACGTCCACGAGGGTGTTCAGGTAGCGCGAGATCTTCGTGTAGGAGCTGAAGAACTCGGCGGCCTCCTCGATCGGCATGTCCAGGACCTCGGCGATGTTCTTGCCCTTGTAGAGGACCTCGAGGGTCTCCCGGTTGTACCGGGCGCCGTGGCAGACCTCGCAGGGGACGTAGACGTCCGGCAGGAAGTTCATCTCGATCTTCAGGGTGCCGTCGCCGGAGCAGGCCTCGCAGCGGCCGCCCTTGATGTTGAAGGAGAAGCGTCCCTGCTGGTAGCCGCGGACCTTCGCCTCCGGGGTCTCGGAGAACAGCTTGCGGATGGCGTCGAACACGCCGGTGTAGGTGGCCGGGTTCGAGCGCGGGGTGCGGCCGATGGGGCTCTGGTCCACGTGCACCACCTTGTCCAGGTGGTCCAGGCCCTCCACGGTGCGGTGGCGGCCGGGGACCTGCTTGGCGCCGTTGAGCCGGTTGGCCATCACCTTGTAGAGGATCTCGTTGATCAGCGTGGACTTGCCGGAGCCGGAGACGCCGGTGACCGCGGTGAGCACGCCGAGCGGGATGGTCACGTCCACGTCCTGCAGGTTGTTCTCCCGGGCGCCGCGGACGGTGATCACGCGGTCCGGGTCCGTCTCGCGGCGGGACTCGGGGACCGCGATGCTGCGCCGGCCGGCGAGGTAGTCGCCGGTGATGGAGCGGGTGTTGGCCTTCAGGTCCTCCAGGGAGCCGGAGTGCACCACCTCGCCGCCGCGCTCGCCGGCATTCGGGCCGATGTCCACGATCCAGTCGGCCTCGGCGATCGTGTCCTCGTCGTGCTCCACCACGATCAGGGTGTTGCCCAGGTCCCGCAGCCGCAGCAGGGTCTCGATGAGGCGGCGGTTGTCCCGCTGGTGCAGGCCGATGGACGGCTCGTCCAGCACGTAGAGGACGCCGACCAGGCCGGAGCCGATCTGGGTGGCCAGGCGGATGCGCTGGGCCTCGCCACCGGAGAGGGTGCCGGCGGAGCGCTCCAGGTTGAGGTACTCCAGGCCCACGTCCAGCAGGAACGTCAGGCGGGCCAGCAGCTCCTTCAGGACCTGGTCCGCGATGCGGCGCTGGCGGTCGGTGAGCTCCAGGGACTCGAAGAAGTCCAGCAGGTCGCGCAGCGGCAGCCGCGTGGCCTCCGCGATGGACCGGTCCTGGACGAGCACGTTCAGGACGGTCGGGTTCAGGCGGGCGCCGCCGCAGGCCGGGCACGGGATCTGGCGCATGTAGGACTCGTAGCGCTCACGGGCCGAGTCGGACTCGGTCTCCAGGTGCTTGCGCTCGATGTAGGGCATGACGCCCTCGAAGCCGGTGGTGTACCGGCGTTCGCGCCCGAAGCGGTTGCGGAAGGCGACCTCCACCTTGAAGTCCTTGCCGTGCAGCACCGCATGGCGGGCCTGATCCGGCAGGTCCTTCCACGGGGTCTTCAGGGAGAAGCCGAGGTCCTTGGCCACGCCGGCCAGGATGCGCTGCCAGTACTCCGCCGTGGACTTGCCGAGGGACCACGGGGCGATGGCCCCGGCCTCCAGCGAGAGCTCGTCGTTGGGGACCACGAGGTCCTCGTCCACCTGGAGGCGCGAGCCGATGCCGGTGCACTCCGGGCAGGCGCCGAAGGGGTTGTTGAAGGAGAAGGAGCGGGGCTCGATCTCGTCCACGTTCTGCTCGTGCCCGTTGGGGCAGGAGAGCTTCTCGGAGAACGGACGGTAGCGGGGGGTGCCGTCCGCACCACGGCCGGAGAACTCGCCGGTGTTCTTCTTGCCCTTCTCTTCGACAACCTCGACGTCCACGAAGTCGGCGATCACCAGGCCGTCGGCCAGCTTCAGGGCCGTCTCCACCGAGTCGGTGAGGCGCTGGCGGATCCCCTCCTTCATGGCGAGGCGGTCCACCACGACCGCGATGGTGTGCTTGACCTGCTTCTTCAGCGTCGGCGGGTCGGAGAGCTGCACGAGTTCGCCGTCCACCACGGCGCGGGCGTAGCCCTGCTGGGACAGCGAGGAGAACAGGTCCACGAACTCGCCCTTGCGACCGCGGACGACCGGGGCGAGGACCTGGAAGCGGGTGCGCTCGGGCAGCTCGAGCAGCTGGTCCACGATCTGCTGCGGGGTCTGCCGGTCCACGGGCTCGCCGCAGTCCGCGCAGTGGGGCACGCCGATGCGGGCCCACAGCAGGCGCATGTAGTCGTAGATCTCGGTGATGGTGCCGACGGTCGAGCGCGGGTTCCGGTTGGTCGACTTCTGGTCGATCGACACCGCCGGGGACAGGCCCTCGATGAAGTCCACGGCCGGCTTGTCCACGCGGCCCAGGAACATGCGGGCGTAGGAGGACAGCGACTCGACGTAGCGGCGCTGGCCCTCGGCGAAGATCGTGTCGAAGGCCAGGGAGGACTTGCCGGAGCCGGACAGTCCGGTGAACACGACCATGGAGTCCCGCGGCAGCGAGACGTCCACGTCCTTGAGGTTGTGCTCGCGGGCGCCCTTGACCACGATCCGGTCCGGGTCGGCGGTGCCGGCCTGACGGCCGTGGGGGCCTGCGGCGAGTCCGGTGGGGGCGATGCTCTTCGTACTGGTGTTCGACACGCGCTCCAGTCTAGGGGCGAACCCGGGCGCGGCCCGCATGTGGGACCGCTCACATCCGCACTGTTCCGCGGACACAGTCCGCACGTAGACTCGAGCGCATGTCCGCATCCTCCCCCGCTCCCCGACTCCTGCACGACCTGCCCGCCGTCACGGTGCGCACGTGCGTCGTCTCTGAGATGCAGAACAACGTGTTCCTGCTGACCTCGAAGACCACGGGAGCCCAGATCCTCATCGACGCCGCCGACGACGCCGAGGCGATCGAGGCCCTCATCGCCTCCGCCGCCGAGGACACGCCGTGCGAGGCCCACCTGGACCTGCTCGTGACCACGCACCGGCACTGGGACCACATCCGTGCCACATCGGCTGTGCTCTCCGCGCGCCCGGCCCGCCATGCAGCAGGGGCCGATGACGCGGACGAGATCGAATCGGAGACGGGGACGACCGTGACCGATCGCCTCCAGCACGAGGGCGCCGTCGGCGTGGACGGCATCGAGCTGGACGTGATCGGCCTGCGCGGCCACACCCCCGGATCCGTGGCGCTCGTGCTGCAGCCGTGCCCGGACGAGCCGACCGTGCTCTTCGTGGGCGACTCGCTGTTCCCCGGCGGTGTGGGCAAGACCTGGTCCGACGCCGACTTCCGCTGCCTTCTCAGCGACGTGCGCGAACACCTCTTCGAGGTCTACGACGACGACACGATCGTCCACCCCGGCCACGGCGACTCCACCACCCTCGGCGCCGAACGCCCGCACCTGGAGGAGTGGGCCGAGCGCGGCTGGTGACCGGGTGCTCTTCCTCCCGCCTTCGCCGAGTGGTGAGGACCCACCGTCTCTGCCTGCCCCAGAGGGCATGGTCTCACCGGTTCGTGACCGGGTCCGACGTCGTCGCCCCCGGTGGCGCCTCAGGCGGAGGCGGGCGGCCGTCGTCGGGAAGGACGGGACGCGCCTGGGCGCTGCGGCCACTCGAACAGGAACCTGACCCGCGGATAGACCGCGGCCAGCAGCAGGCCGCGCCGGCACCGGCGGCGAAGAGCAACGCCACGCCCGCCATGCCCTCGGGCAGGTCCACGGTGCGGCGCAGCAGCCGGATCACCGGATAGTGGACCACGAACAGCACGATCGAGTGCCGCCCCACCCAGGCGAACGCGCGCAGCACGGGATTCTCAGGGATCTGCGCGATCACCCAGAGGACGGTCACCACGCCGATCACGGACATCGTGACCACGGGCCAGCTCTCCTCGGACGGGTAGCGGCCCGCCTCGATCGCCCGCCGCGCCCAGTCCCAGGTGACGACGGCCGGCAGCACCATGACCGGCCATGGGATGCGCGGCAGGTCCTCGCGCCACCGGCCCAGCGCCGCTCCGACGAAGAAGAAGCCGCCGAACCACATCAGGCGCTCGGCCACCAGGGCCCACTCGTGGAGGCCCCCGGCCACGGCGTCCGGCTCCAGGAGGATCGCCAGGGAGAACAGGACGACGGCGATCCCCGCGGGCGGCACCCGCTTCAGCGCGAGGCCGAGCATGTAGCCGACGAACACCACCGACAGAAACCAGGTGTGGGCGCCGTTGAGCCACCACGTCGGCTCCAGGCCTGCCTCCCAGCCGAACAACGGCAGCATCACCGCGGTCCACAGCAGCCACGGCCAGGCGATGCGGCGCACCTTGCCCGCCAGATACTCACCGGCCGGGCGGCGCAGGGAGAGGGTCAGCAGCATGCCGGAGACCAGCAGCAGTCCCGGCATGCGGAACGAGCCGACCGCAGCATTCACGTCTCGCACCAGCTCCGAGCGGGCCAGCCCCGAGTCCACGAGCGCCGTCTGAGCGTGCAGCAGGACGACCAGCAGCACGGCGAGGCCGCGGTACACGTCCATCCAGAGCAGACGGGGGCGCGGCGCGGCCGCCGAGGTGGGGGTGGGCATGCGCACCAGGGTAGCCGCGGTGGCCGGCGGCGGCCGGTCAGGCGGGGCGACGCCCCACCAGGAAGATCCGGCGGAATCCGAAGAGCACCGCCGCGTCCTCGCCATCACCGGTGCCGGGCACCCGGGGGTAGGCAGCACGCATCCGCTCGGTGTACTCGGACTCGAAGGCCAGTGCCAGGGCGTCGGATCCGGTCAGGCCGTGGCGGCGGTCATACGCGGCCAGGGCATGGACGAAGGGCTTCATGACCGTGGCGGAGGTGAAGGCCGGCACCGGGTCCGGGCCGCGCATCACCTGCTGATAGGTGCTCTCCCATACGTCCGCCTCCCAGCCGGCCGCCAGCAGGTCCGTGGCGTAGTCGGCCGGCTGCGCCACGGTGTCCGAGGAGCGCTCGCCGGCCAGCACGGGCGCGAAGGGGTCCTCCGCGGCGAGGCGGTGCAGCTCGGCGTGGGACGGGTTGCCGTGCTGAGCCGGGACCTGCGCGGCGAACCAGGCTCCGGGCTGAAGGTCCGCCAGCCAGCCGCGGACGAGGCGACGATGCTCCGGTAACCACTGGAGCATCGCGTTGGTCACCAGCACGTCCGTCCCTGGCTCCGGCGCCCAGGTGCGGGCGTCCACCGTCTCGAAGCGCAGGTTGGGCGGCAGGTTCTCCCGGGACCGGGCCGCCGCCACCATCTCCGGGGAGGAGTCCAGGCCGATCACCTCGGCCTCGGGCCAGCGCCGGGCGAGGACGGCGGTCATGGTGCCCGGGCCGCAGCCGAGGTCCATCACCCTCCGCGGCGCCTGGGCACCGATCCGCGCGGTCAGGTCCAGGAAGGGCCGGCCCCGGTGACCGGCGAAGGCCTCATAGTGGGCGGGGTCCCACCGGAAGGGGTCTCCGGAGGCGCCGGAAGTGTGCGGTGCAATCATGGGGCCACCGTAGGCGCAGACGCCGCCGATAGGGTAGATCCCGATGAGCACCGCGACTTCCTCCTTCACAGACACCCTGACCTCCCTCGGCTCCTCCCCCGAGCCCGACGCGGTGTTCGCGGCCTTCACCGACTGGACCACGGGCCGGGGCATCACGCTCTACCCGGCCCAGGAGGAGGCCGTGATGGAGCTGGTGCAGGGGAACAACGTCATCCTGGCCACGCCCACCGGCTCCGGGAAGTCGATGGTGGCGCTCGGCGCCCACGCCCATGCCCTGGCCCACGGTCAGGTCTCCTACTACACGGCGCCCATCAAGGCGCTGGTCTCGGAGAAGTTCTTCGCCCTCGTGGACGTGTTCGGGGCGGACAACGTCGGCATGGTCACCGGCGACTCCACCGTCAACGGGGACGCCCCGATCATCTGCTGCACCGCCGAGATCCTCGCCAACCGCGCCCTGCGCGAGGGCTCCGGCATGGACATCGGCCCGGTCGTGATGGACGAGTTCCACTACTACGCCGACCCCGCGCGCGGCTGGGCCTGGCAGGTCCCGCTGCTGGAGCTCCCCCAGGCCCAGTTCCTGCTCATGTCCGCCACGCTCGGGGACACCACGCGGCGCGAGGAGGACCTCACCTCCCGCACCGGACGCGAGACCGCGGTGGTCGCCCACGCCGAGCGGCCCATCCCCCTGCACTTCGAGTACTCCGAGGAGACCGTGCAGGAGAAGGTCGAGGAGCTCGTCTCCACGCACCAGGCACCGGTGTACATCGTGCACTTCTCCCAGCTGGACGCCGTGGAACGGGCCACCTCCCTGTCCTCGGTGAACGTCGCCTCCAAGGAGGAGAAGGAGGCGATCGCCGCGCGCATCGCCGGCTTCCGCTTCTCCGCGGGCTTCGGCAAGACCCTCAACCGCCTGGTCCGCAACGGCATCGGCGTGCACCACGCCGGCATGCTCCCCAAGTACCGGCGCCTGGTGGAGAAGCTCGCCCAGGACGGCCTGCTCAAGGTCATCTGCGGCACGGACACCCTCGGGGTGGGCATCAACGTGCCCATCCGCACCGTCCTCATCACGGCGCTGTCCAAGTTCGACGGGGAGAAGACCCGCATCCTCCAGGCCCGCGAGTTCCACCAGATCGCCGGCCGCGCCGGCCGCGCCGGGTTCGACACCTCCGGCACCGTGGTGGTCCAGGCCCCCGAGCACGTGATCGAGAACCGGGCCGCCGAGCGCAAGGCCGCCGCCAGGTTCGCGAACGTCAAGGACGAGGCCGAGCGCGCCAAGCGCATGAAGCAGTCCATGAAGGGGTCCAAGAAGAAGACCCCGCCGCAGGGCTTCGTCTCCTGGGGCCCGGCGACCTTCGAGAAGCTCGTGGCGGCCGAGCCCGAACCGCTGGTCTCCCGCATGCGGATCACCCACTCGATGCTGCTGAACATCCTGGACCGACCCGGCGACCCCGTCCTCGCCGTCCGCCGCCTGCTGCGCGGCACCCACGAGACGCCGGCCCGCCAGGCGATCCTCATGCGCCGCGCCATCGGCATCTTCCGCGAGCTGCTCGCCACCGGCGTGGTGGAGCGGCTCCCCGAGCCGGACGCGGAGGGCCGCACCGTGGACCTCACCGTGGACCTGCAGCCGGACTTCGCCCTGAACCAGCCGCTCTCCCCCTTCGCCCTGGCCGCCCTGGAGCTGCTGGACCCGGCCGACCCGAACCACTCCCTGGACGTGGTCTCCGTCATCGAGGCCACGCTCGACCCGCCGCGCCAGGTCCTCACCGGTCAGGTCAAGCGCGCCAAGACCGAGGCCGTGGCCGCCATGAAGGCCGAGGGCATGGAGTACACCGAGCGCATGCGCGCCCTGGACGAGATCACCCACCCCATGCCGCTCGCCGAGCTGCTCGAGCAGCAGTTCGAGACCTACCGGGCCGGCGCCCCGTGGCTCGCCGAGTTCGAGCTCACCCCCAAGTCCGTGGTCCGGGACATGTTCGAACGCGCCATGGGCTTCGGCGACTACGTGCAGTACTACGGCCTGGCCCGGTCCGAGGGCGTGCTGCTGCGCTACCTCACTGACGCCGTCAAGGCCCTGCGGCACACCGTCCCCCAGGAGGCCCGCACCGACGACCTGCAGGTCATGCTCGACTGGCTCGACGAGACCGTGAAGCAGACCGACTCCTCCCTGCTCGAGGAGTGGGAGGACCTCGTGGCCGGGGACATCGACGAGCTGCGCAGGGACCACGAGGCCATCGCCCCGCCGACCCCGCCGCGCCTGACCGCCAACGAGCAGATCTTCACCGTCATGGTCCGCAACGCCCTGTTCCACCGCGTCCGCCTCTTCGGCGACGAGCAGGACCGGGCGCTCGCCGACCTCTCCGGCGCCCTGTCCGCGGACGACTGGGCCGACGCCCTCGACGACTTCTTCGAGGACCACGAGGACATCGACGACGGCCCCGAAGCCCGCGGGCCCCAGTACTTCCTGGTGGACCGTTCCCCCGAGGTCTCCGCCCCGGTGGAGCTGGCCGGCACCCGCTGGTGGGGCGTCCGCCAGATCCTCGTGGACCGGGACGGGGACCTGGACCACGGCATCAACGCCGTCGTGGACCTGGACGCCTCGGACGAGGCCGCGAGCCCGGTGATCACGGTCGTCTCCGTCGGCCGCCCGGAGTCGGGCTGGCAGACGCGCTGACCGGCCGGCAGACCCGCTGAAAGGAGCACCCACCATGACCGAGCACACCTTCGTGCCCGGCGACCCGCGCGGCTTCGCCCCGCTGGAGCCCGCCGCCCACGAGCAGGGCGCGACGATCGCCCTGCTGGACGGCACCGTGACCGTGGAGCACCGCTTCACCGTCCCGGTGGACCACGCCCACACCCTCGCCGAGGCACGCGCCCACGACGAGTCCGGCGCCGGCCTCCGC
The DNA here is from genome assembly GCF_057364565.1 of Micrococcus sp. LASM2_SD2. Classification (NCBI taxonomy): domain Bacteria; kingdom Bacillati; phylum Actinomycetota; class Actinomycetes; order Micrococcales; family Micrococcaceae; genus Micrococcus; species Micrococcus sp. LASM2_SD2. Next base: position 12,531 of record NZ_JBNFOB010000022.1, read on the forward strand.
CCCGGGCGGCGCCGGCACGCTCACCGTCGTCGCCCGCGAGTTCCGGGCCTCGGACTCCGCCGAGGACGCCGTCAAGCCGTGGCTGCTCTACCTGCAGGGCGGCCCGGGCTCCGGCGGCAGCCGTCCGGCCCGCCTGGGCGGCTGGATGAAGGAGGCGTGCCGCACCCACCGGGTGCTCATGCTGGACCAGCGCGGCACCGGTGCCTCGACCCCGGCGACGGTCGCCTCGCTGGCCTCCCTGGCCCCGCAGGTGCAGGCCGACTACCTGGTGCACCTGCGTGCGCCGGACATCGTGAAGGACGCGGAGATGATCCGCCTGGCCCTCGGCGTGGACACCTGGTCCACGCTGGGACAGTCCTTCGGCGGCTTCTGCACCCTGTCCTACCTCTCCTGGTATCCGGAGGCACTCGAACGCTCCATGGTCACCGGCGGCCTCGCACCGGTCACCGGCCACGCCGACCGCGTCTACCGCGCCACGTACGCGCGCATGCGGGCCCGGGCCGAGGATTTCTTCGGTCGCGTGCCGGAGGCGAAGGACGGATGGGAGCGGATCGTGGCCCACCTGCGCGCCCGCGCCGCCGCCGGCGAGCCGGAGATGCTCCCGGACGGCACGGAGCTCACCGTGGCCCGCGCCCAGATGCTCGGCATGCACCTGGGCGGCAACACCCGCGTGGACACCCTCGTCTACCTGCTCACCGAGGGCCTGGACGCCACCGGGGACGCCCCGCGCCTGTCCGAGGCGTTCCGTGCCGCGGTGGCCGGCATGGTCGAGCGCCGCACCCACCCGCTCTACACGGTGCTGCACGAGGCCATCTACGCGCAGCCGGACGCCGTCGGCGAGACCACCGGCTCGGCCGCCACGGACTGGTCGGCCGCCCGTGTGCTCACCGAGAACCCGGACTTCGACCCCGTGGCCACCGCGGCCGGCCACACGGCGCCGGTGCCCACCGGCGAGCACGTGTTCGCCTGGCAGGTGGCCGAGGACTCGGACCTGGCGCCGCTGGCCGAGGCCGCGCAGATCCTCGCCGCGAAGGACGACTGGGGTCCGCTCTACGACGTGGAGGCCCTCGCCGCGAACACCGTGCCCGTGGCCGCTGCCGTCTACACCGACGACGTCTACGTGGACCGAGACCTGTCCCTGGAGACCGCCGCGGCCGTCAAGGGCCTGAAGGTCAAGGAGTACGGCGAGTTCCACCACGACGGCATCGGCGACGACGGCCCCCGCATCCTCCGCGAGCTCCTGGAGCTCGCCGGCGGCACGCCTGCCCCCAAGGAGTCCTGAACCCCACTCTTGCGCACGACGACGGCCGCCCACCTCCTCGAGGTGGGCGGCCGTCGTCGGGAGCCCGGCGGAGCCGGTCAGGATCAGACCGAGGGACCGTCCTGGGCGACGATCTTCTCCGAGACGCCGCGGGAGTCCGGCGCGGAGGAGTCCTGCAGCCGGGCCTCGTGGGCGGAGCGGATGATCCGGGAGAACGAGTCCTTGTGGTCCAGCAGCTCGTCCTTCCACTTCTGGTCCACGCGCTCGGCCCTCTCGGTCCAGGTGTCCATGAGCTCCTCGGCCCTGCGGCGGTCCTCCTGCGAGGCGTCCTCCGGGAGCCTGGAGTAGCGGTGCGCGTACTTCTCCGCGTTCTGCAGCGCGATGAGGGCCTTGCCCTTCGGGGAGTACAGGGAGACGACGACCGTCAGGACCAGGACGCCGACGACGACGAGCAGGGACATCGTCGTCGGGATCTCCGCGACCGGCACGTTCTCGCCGCCGTTGATGAACGGCAGGTTGTTCTCGTGGAGGGCGTGCAGGATGAGCTTGACGCCGATGAAGCCGAGGATCGCGGACAGGCCATAGGCCAGGTACACGAGGCGGTCCAGCAGACCGTCGATGAGGAAGTACAGCTGGCGCAGGCCCATCAGGGAGAACGCGGTGGCGGTGAAGACGATGTACGCCTCCTGGGTCACGCCGAAGATCGCCGGGATCGAGTCGAAGGCGAACAGGATGTCGGTCGCACCGATGGCCACCATGACCAGCAGCATCGGGGTCATGACCTTCCTGCCGTTCTCGACGGAGAAGAGCTTGTCCTCGTGGTACGTCTCGGAGGCCGGGAGGAACCTCTTGGCCAGGCGGACCATGATGTTGTCCGCCTCGTCCTCGGCGTCGTCCCCGGTCAGCTCGCCCTTCAGCTGGGAACCGGCCACGAAGAGCAGGAAGATGCCGAAGATGTAGAACACGTCCGACCACAGCTCGATGATCGCGGCGCCGAGCAGGATGAACGCGGTGCGCGAGATCAGGGCGAAGGTGATGCCGAACAGCAGCACCTTCTGCTGGTAGTCGCGCGGCACCTTGAAGGACGCCATGATCACCAGGAACACGAAGAGGTTGTCGACGCTGAGCGCCTTCTCCAGGATGTAGCCGGTGTAGTACTCGACCGCGTGCTGCGAGTCGCCGAAGGCGAAGAACACGAGGCCGAAGGCCAGCGCGGCGGCGATGTAGATCGCCGACCAGATCGCCGCCTCCTTGATGGTGGGGGTGTGCGCCTTGCGCACGTGGGCGAAGTAGTCGAACGCGAGCAGGCCGACGATCAGTGCGATCGTCAGCCCCCACGTCAATCCGTTGATCTCCATGATCTTCGGTGCCTTTCAGCTCCAGGACAGGTGGAAACGACCGCAAGTCTCTCCGCCCGGCGCTCCATGGCGCTCTCAGGCCGCTGCGTCCGGCTCCCGGCGACGGATGGCCCTGGTGGCCACACGTCCCGGTCGCGTGCTGACGTCCGCAGTGTTCGGGATACTCCCCTACGACGCGGACCAGTGTAGCGAAAGCGCCTGCGCTGCGGCGGTCAGGTCCACAGGACGGGACGGACCTCACACCGGCCGGCGGCCGTCCGGCTGGTCGGTAAGGAACATGTGCCCGGGCGCATGGGTGATCGCCCACGGGGGACGGGACACCTCCAGGGCCCGCTGCGGGGTGACGCCGCAGGGCCAGAACACCGGGACGTCCCCCGGCTCGAGCTTCGTGGTGTCGCCGTAGTCCGGAGCCTGCAGGTCCGCGATGCCGAGCCCGGCGGGGTCACCGACGTGGACCGGCTCGCCATGGGCCAGGGGGACGCCGGCGGACACGACGGCGGCGCGGGCCACCAGGTGCGGCGGCATCGGCCGCATGGACACCACGAGCTCGCCCTGCATGCGCCGGCCGGGGCGCAGCGGACGGTTCGTCCGATACATCGCGACATTGCGCCCCTGGTCGATGTTCCGCACCGGCACACCGGCGGCCTGCAGAGCCGACTCGAACCCGAAGCTGCAGCCGATGAGGAACGCGACGGCGTCCTGACGCCAGTGCTCCGAGGCGTCCGGCACCTCCTCCGCCAGCTCGCCGTCCTTCCAGATCCGATAGAGCGGCAGGTCTGTGCGCAGGTCGGCTCCCGGTGCCCAGCGCGTGGTCGTCTCCCCCGGGTCGGTGACGTCCAGCAGGGGCATCGGCTCCGGGTTGCGCTGGGCGAACAGGAGCATGTCATAGGCCCAGTCCCGGGGCAGGACGATCATGTTGGCCTGGGTGCGCCCCGGCGCGAGCCCCGAGGTGGGACGGACCAGACCGGCCCGGAACCGGGCCCGGTGCTCGGCGGGGGCGGCGGAGGCGGGCTGCGGGATGTCGGTATGCGGGGTGTCGGTCATGGTGCGAACTCCATCAGGGGGACGGGCAGGGCTCCGGTGACGATCACGGCGGCGACGAAGGCCAGGCCCCAGCTGGTCAGGGAGCCGACGAGGAACTCCTCCGCATGGGAGCCCTTGCCGGCGTCCGCGGAGATCTCGGGGAAGCGGACGATGCCCTTGGCGGCCATGAGCGCGGCGACCACCTGGTAGGCGCCCGCCATGCCGAGTCCGGCCATGAGGATGCGCTCCACCGGGCCGATGTACCGCCCGCCCTTCAGACCTGAGCCGTGGTCGGAGCCTGCGGAGTCGTGCGCATCCTCCTCCCCCGCCGGGGCGTCCGGAGCAGCGTCCGCCGCCGCGTCCTGTCCGCCGTTCGCGGCGGCGGCCGGCTGGACCGCCGGTTCGCTGCCGGCAGGGTCCGGCTCGGAGGGCCTGCCCGCGAGCACGAGCACGTCCCGGGTGATGCGGTTGGCCGGCTCCACCAGGAAGGCCACGGCGCCGAGCACCACGAGCCAGGTCGGCTGGAGCGTGCCCCGATGCGCGCCGAAGGCGGCGAACTCGATCGCGGCGACGGCCAGGACGACCGCCACCAGCACCGGGGGAGGCCCCACGGGGCG
>NZ_JBNFOB010000023.1:0-16725 GCF_057364565.1 Micrococcus sp. LASM2_SD2
CTGGGCTGACTCGGCCGTGCCGGATTGTGGCCGCAGCCCTGACCGGCTCAGCCCCGGCGCTGCCCGGGCTGGCGCCGGTGGCGGCGATCGAGCAGGTGCTCGACGCCACGGAGGACACCCTGGAGGGCGACGGCAGGATCGCCGTCGTGGAGGTGGTCGAGGCCTACGCTGTGCAGGCGCTCGCCGTGCTGGACGGGGTGGGCCTGGCCCGTCCCGGCGGATGCGGGGACGAGGATGTGGATCCGCGCGTGAACGCCCGCGGCGGGGCCCTGGCCCTGGGACACCCGTGGGGCGCCTCCGGGACCGTGGCCGTCCTGCAGGCGGTGCAGCGGCTCCAGGAGCAGCCGCCCGGGACACGGGCGCTGGTCACGGCCGCCGTGGCCGGGGGCATGGGGATCGCGATGACACTGGAGGTGAGCTGACATGGCAGGACTGTGGGGACGACGCCGCCGCGAGGCGAAGGTGCCGCACGAGCAGGCCGAGGCGCAGGAGGCCCAGGGGATGCAGGCGCCGGAGGGGCCCGGGACGACGTTCCCGAGGGCGGGACGCGACGGCGACCGCGGGCGGAGGTCCGCAGACGGCCTGCACCTGGCCGGGGTGCGGGTCGAGGCGGAGGGGCCGGACGGCGTCGTGACGCTGCTGCAGGACGTGGACCTGACGCTCACGGCGCGGCGGGTGGCCGTCGTCGGGGAGAACGGGTCCGGGAAGTCCACGCTGGCGCGTGCGGTGGCCGGGCTGGCGGACGTGGTGGACGGGACCGTCACGGTGCACGGCGTGGACGCGGTGGGGGATGTGAAGGCGCTGCGGCGGACGGTCGGGTTCGTGTTCGCCAACCCGGCGGCGCAGTCCATCATGCCCACCGTCCGCGAGGACGTGGAGCTCACGGTCAAGTCCCTCCGGGACGAGGCCGGCCGGCGGCTGCCGAAGGAGCAGGTCGCAGCCCGAGTGGACGCCGCCCTGGCCGAACATCGGCTGACCGAGCTGGCGGACCGGCCGTGCCTGGCCCTGTCCAGCGGTCAGGCGCAGCGGCTGGCCATGTGCGCGGTGATGTCCGCGGAGCCGTCCCTGGTGATCGCGGACGAGCCGACCTCGCTGCTGGACGGACGGCACCGCCGGATCGTCGCGGACCGGCTGCTGGCCGCGGACGGGTTCCAGCTGCTGCTGGTCACCCACGACCTCGAGCTGGCCCGCGCCTGCGACGAGGCCGTCTGGGTGCATGACGGGACGATCCGTTCCCACGGGTCCGCCGCGGACGTGGTGGCCGAGTACGAGGCGTTCCTGGACGCGGCCGTGGCCGAGGAGTTCGGCGGGGTGCGGGGTGGCGAGCCCGCCGGGGTGCCGGGGGAGGTGCCGCGGTGATCTCCCTCTACGTGGCCGGCGACTCGCCTCTGCACCGCTGCCCGGCCGGGCTGAAGATGGCCGTGTTCGCGGTGTGGGCGCTGGTGCTGGCGGTGCTGCCGGCCACCCTGGGCACGGCCGCGGTGGCCGTGGCCGGGGCGCTGGCCTGCTACCTGGTGGGCTTCGGGTCACGGCGGGGCGGGCGGATGCTGGCGGCGGACCTGCGCGGGCTCTGGCTGTTCTACGTGATGCTGTTCGCCGCGCAGTGGCTGTTCGCGGACCTGCACGGGGCCGTGGCCACGGTGGGGCGGGTGCTGGGCGTGGTGTTGGCGGCGCAGGTGATGACGCGGACCACGCGGATCGCGGCCATGACCGCGGTGGCCGAGGCGATCGTGGGCGCGGCGGGGAGGATCCCCGGGCTGGGGCCTGTCCTGGCGCGGGCGGGGTTCCGTCCGGAGCGGGTGGGGCTGTCGATGGGGTTGGTGCTCAGCGCGATCGGCTACCTGCGCGGGCTGGCCTCCCAGGTCCGTGCGGCGCAGGCGAGCCGCGGGGTGCGCATGCGGCCCTGGGCATGGCTGCTGCCGCTGCTGGTGCTCACCCTCAAGCACGCCGACGACGTCGGGGACGCCCTGGCCGCCCGCGGCGTGGAGTGACGCGGGCGGGCGCGGTGTGGGCAGCCGCGCCTCCGCCGCCCCCGCGGGGCCTGACCATTTCCCATCACTCAAACGGAAAAACGTCGTGCCGGGAACGATGACTTCCCGAACGAGTGATGAAGAATCGAGCGCATGCTGACTGCCGATGACCGCACCGCCGCCCACGCCTGGATCTGCGTGGCGCTCGCCGTGGACCCGGCGGAGCTGGAGGTGCGCGTGGACCGCGAGCGCGGCTGGGGCGACATCTGGCAGGTCACGCCCCGCACCGGCCCCGACGCGGGGGAGTCCTGCTGGTTCAAGGCCCCGCACCCGGGCCTGGCCCGCGAGATCGGCCTGCGCCGCGTCCTCCGAGGCCCGCCGCCCGGAGCACGTCCTGCCCCTGATCGCCGCGGACGCCGAGCGCGGCTGGCAGCTCACCGCGGACGCCGGCCCCACCCTCGCCGTGCTCTCCCGCACTGACTCGGCCTTGCGCCCCACTGCCACCCCGTTCCCGACGACGGCGCCGCCCCCGGGCACGTCTCCCTCGCCCGGGCGTTGGCCCGCGTGCAGCGGGACGTCTCGGCCGCCGACCTGTCCGGGCTGGGCATGCCCGAGTTCCCTCCCGCGGCCGCGGCCCACACCCTGGCCGAGCGCATCGACGTGTTCACCGCCCTCCCCGCGGAGCATCCGGCCCACTGCCGGCCCGAGGAGAAGGCGAGGGCGGTCGACCAGGTGAGTGCCGTCGTCGGGAAGTGGGAGGAGCTGACGGCGGAGCACCCGGGCCTGGACCTGCTGGGCGTGGACCACAACGACCTGCACGCCGGCAACGCGTTCCTGGTGGACGGGCGGGTGCGGATCAGCGACTGGGGTGATGCCGTGATCGGGCATCCGTTCGCGTCCCTGCGGGCACTGCTGTTCCCGGCGCGGAACGTGTTCGGTCAGGACGCGGTGGAGGCGATCCGGGCCGCCTACCTGGACGAGTTCTTCGCCGGTCGCGAGGCGCCGGCGCGTCAGGCGCAGCAGCGGGCGCTGGACCTGGCGATGACCCTGGGCGCGGCGAACCGGCTGCAGTGCTGGACGCTCATGCCTGCGGAGGTGTGGGCGGCGTACCCGGAGTGCATCGTGCCGCTGTGGCGCGAGGCCGGGAGGCCGTTCGCTGAGGTGACGATGGCGTGAGCGCGCGGCTGTGGGCGGCCGGGCGCTGGTAGGCTCCACCTCCATGACCGCCCCGCCCCGCCCCGCCGATCTCGCCGCCGCCTTCGGGCTGACCGGGGTGAGAGACGAGTCCCTCTCGCCGTGGTCTCCGGTGCATCGGGCCGCTGCTGCGACGGGTGCGCCCGTGGTGGTGAAGCGGACCGCCGCACGGGCCGACGCCATGGCCGCCTGGACCCGCGCGCTCGCGGCCCTCGGGGTGCCCGTGGTGACGCCTCAGCCGCTGGAGGCGCCGAACCCGCAGACGATCGGCGAGGAGCAGTTCGTGGTGTACCCGTTCGTGGAGGGCCGCCCGTATGACGCCGCCGTGGACTCCGCTGCGCTGGGCGACCTGCTCGGCCGGATCCACGCCGCCGAGGTCCCGGCGGACGTGCTCGGTGCGCTGCGGAGCTATGAGTTCCCGGACACCGGGCGTGACGACGTGGACGACGACCTCGAGACCCTCGCGGGGAGGCTGCCGGAGATGATAGGGGCCGAGGAGGGCGAGAGGGCCGTGGCCGCCGTCCGGGCGCTTGCCGACCGCTGGTGGGGGACCGCCCTGCCCGCCCTTCGTGCCGCTGATGCCGCCGGGGAGCTGCCGCGGACGGGCGTGAGCTCGGACTACAAGGCCGCCAACGTGGTGATCAGCGAGGCCGGGCCCGTGCTGGTGGACCCGGACAACGGCGGCCACGAGCCGCGCCTGTTCGACCTGGCCATGGCCGCGGTGCTCCTGCACAACGAGTCCCCGTCCGCGCCCGATCGGATGCAGGATCCGGGGGAGTGGGACGCGTTCGCCCGCGCCTACCTGGGGCACGTGGAGCTGACGGACCGCGAGCGGGCCCTGTGGCCGTACGCCGTGGACCACATGCTCTGGGAGGAGGGCACCTGGGCCCTCGAGGACAACAACGCCGATGCCTGGGACGACCCGCGGCAGGGCGGGTACCTGCGCGCGCTCGCCGTCGCGACCCCGGAGGACTTCCCGCTGCCTCGGTGATGAGACCGGGGTCGTGGGGTGGCTGCGGTTGCCGTGACGTCGCATGCCTCGAACCCTGCGTCATACCCGGATCAACCATGCCACGCGGTTCGAACGATGCGGTATCGGAAGGGTGCCTCCTCCGGCCTCATCGCCACCCGTCACCCCAGCAACCCGCCCGGATGCGTGGACGTCAAAGTTGGCATCAAAACTGCCGGAACTCGGCCCCATTGTCGTGCAGTTCCGGCAACTCCGATTCCACGTTGGACGTCCGAGGATCGTCAGCCGTCCGTGTGGTCGAGCGCTGCCTCGATCAACCCGATGATCCGCGGGACATCGCGGTCGACCGTGCTCCGGACGATGCCGGTCTCCACCAGCAGATAGCCGTGCGCGATGCGATTGCGCATGCCCCACATCGACGGCAATGCCCTGCCGAAGAGCTCCGGGTCCGTCCGCGTCGCCCTGTCACAGCGGCGTGCGCCTCGCACTCGGCGGGCCAGGGCAGTGGTGCCCTGGAAACGGAGCAGTCGCGAGACCTCGGGTTGACTGCGGCCGATCGCCCGCGCGATCTCGCTTTGCGTCATCCCGCCGGCTGCCGCCGCACGCACCGCGTGCACCAGTTCCTTGCGAGCGGTGCGCACGGTCTCGTCGTGCTGCCGAGCGACGTCGGCGCGGGTCTCCATGCGTCGAATATGGCAATACCTCTATCAAGGTCGGAGGTTCCCCGCTCGACGCCGCCCACCACCCATGGGTTGCGTTCTGACCTAGGTACAAGGTGTACTTAGATACATGACCCGCCTTCCCAATGACGGCCGCACGCCGCACGCAGACCCCCGCCCCTGGCCTTCCGCCTGGGTTCGGGCCGCCCTGGAGCCGGCCATCCTCGGCGCGCTCCTGGACGGCCCCCTGCATGGATACGGGATTGCGCAGACGCTCGCCGAGCGTGGGTTCGGGAAGCTCCGCGGCGGCTCGCTGTACCCGGTGCTCGCCCGCCTCGAGGAGGCCGGTCACGTGGACACGCACTGGGTCGAGGGCCAGGGCGGCCCAGGCCGCAAGGACTATGAGCTGACCGACGCCGGCCGCGCTGAGTACGCGGAGGCGGTCGTCTCGTTCCAGGCCCTCGCCGCCGCGCTCGCCCGGCTCGGCGGTCCGTCCGCTGACGGCGATCCAACGGAATCCGCCACCCTGCACACCACCGAGGAGGGGACCTCATGAGTACGCCGCATGACCACTTCGACCGCACCGATCAGCCCGTCCGCCGTGGTCGCGCCGCCCGCACGAGGCGCACCGGCATCACCGCCACCCGCGCCCTCCGCGACCTCGTCGACTCCTTCGCGGACGTCCGAGGCCGTGAGGAGGACGCCGATTGGGCCCGCCAGGCCGACGGCCACCTGGCCTACGCCGAGGTCACCCCGGCCCACCGCCACCGCCTGCTCGCCCGTGCCCGCACCCTCACCGCGGAGGCGCAGGAGTCCCCGGACGACCTGTTCGGGCTGCCGGGGGACTGGGCCGCCGACGTCCAGGCCGAGGCCACCGCTGAGGGCGTCTCGCTGACGGACTCCTCGGCCACCTCGCCCGCGGACGTCTTCTCGGTCGGCTTCGTGCTGGCCTCCGCCGCGAGCCTGCTCGGCCTCGTGCTGACCCTCCTCGCGGACGGCCTCACCACGGACCTCTCCGCGGGCGTCCTCCTGCTGCCGGCGGTGATCGGCGTCGGCGGCGTGGGCGTCTTCTGGGCGCTGGACCGGCTGCAGCGGCGGTTCCCGCTGATCGTGCCGGTCGGGGCCGTGCTGGCGCTGGCGGGTGCGGTCCTCTGTCTCGTGGTCCTGGTGATGCTCACCCTCGGAGGCCTCGTCCTCGCCGGCACGAGCACCTTCCTCTGGCTCGCCGCGGCCGCGGTCTACGCGGCCCTGGCCTGGATCGCGGCCCGCGTCCTCCCGGACACCGCGGCGGACCAGGGTGCCACCCCGCAGACCGACGACGAATGGGCCGCCCGCCTCGCCTATCTCCTGCGCTCCCGCGCGGACGTGCCGGAGCACCGCGTCACCGAGGCGGTCGCCGAGGCCCGCGTCCCACGCCGCGGATGCCGGCAGCACCCTGGCCGCGGAGTTCGGCTCGCCGGCCTCCTATGCCGCGCGCATCCCCCGGGACCGGGTGCACCGCGCCCGCACGAGGGCGGCCGCGCTGACGGTGGCCATGGCGCTGGTGATCGGCATGCTCTTCGGCGTGCTCGTCCCCGGCGGAGAAGCCTCCTGGTGGCACTGGACCATCGCCGCCGGCGGGGTCGCCGCCGCCGCGCTCGCCTGGGCCGACGTCCGCACCACCCGCACCCGCACCGACGCCACCCGCACCCGCACCACCTGCCCGGACACCACCCCCACCCGCAGCACCACCGAAGGAGGCCCCCGATGAGCACGCAGACACCTGGCGGCAATCACCGCATCCCCGCCCTGCTGGACCGCTTCACCGCCGCCCGCGGCCTGGAGTCCGACCGCCGCTGGGCCGAGGCCGCCGTGGCCCGGTTCGTGTTGGACGACGTCCGCCAGGACGTGATGGTGAGGGAGCTCGAGGAGGCGGCGGCCGTCGTCGAGGGTTCGGGGACGCGCCCGGACAAGCTGTTCGGCCCGGCCGCGGACTGGGCCCGCTCCCGCCGGGACGACCTCGCCGCGGAGGGCGGGCTCGTGCTGGACACGGCGCCGCAGCTGACGTGGCGCGATGCGCCGTCCAACGCGCTGATCATCTCGGCCCTGTTCTCCATCCCGTTCGCGGTGGTGTTCGCGCTCCGCGACGGTCTGAGCGTGGACTTCACGTGGGGACACCTGCTGTTCCCGCTGGTGCTCGGCGCGGTGATGACGGTGGTGGTCACCCTGTGGTCGCGGACGATCGCGCGCCGCTCCTTCGCAGTCACCGCGGTGATCGTGGCCGTGGTCGGCCTGCTGCTGGCCACCGGCGCCGGCTTCCTGCTGCCGACCCTGGCGGGCATGCACCTGTTCACCGGCAGCGTGGCCTGGCACCTGGCGATCGTGGCCGGGTACCTGGCGCTCGGCGCGCTCGGCTTCCGGCTGCTTCCCTCGGCCAGGACCACCGGGGATGCCCAGCGGGAGACCTCCGACGACGGCACCGCCCTTCCCGACGACGGCACCTCCCTTCCCGACGACGGCACCTGGGCCCTCGTGCTCGGCGGCGCCCTGCGTGGTCGGCTGGGGTATTCGGACGAGCGTGCCCGCCGGGTCGTGGAGGAGGCCCGGGCCCATGCGGCGGCCTCCGGCCGGCCGCTGGCCGAGGAGTTCGGCACCCCGCAGGACTACGCGACCCGGTTCCAGCCGGACACCCGGCGCAAGGACCGGCTGTACGCGGTGCTGCTGACGCTGGTGGCCGCCTACTGGGTGGGGATGCTCGTGTTCGAGTGGCTGTCCCCGCAGGAGCCGGTGGGGTGGTGGCGGATCGCCGGGGCGGTGTTCTTCCCCGTGCTTGCCGGGTGGCAGTGGCGGCTGGCCCTGCGCGGGCGTGCGGACGGCTGAGCTCGGCCGGTGCGGGGCACGCATGGACCCAGGCCTAGGCGTGCACGGACGCGGGCGTTAGGCTCACGCGCATGGAATCGTCACAGCGACGCACCTCCCGCGCCCGGCGCGGCGCCCCACGGCGCGACGGCACCCGACGCCGCCCCGGTTTCCTCCGCCGGCTGATCGGGATCATCGCCGTGCTGCTGGGCCTGGCGATCGCGGTCGCGGCGGTCTGGTTCCTCAAGGACCTCGGAGACCCGCTGCGCCGGGCCGCGCTGGCGGAGGACTACACGCAGATCTTCTCCTGGCTCGGCGGGGGCCTGATGGCCTTCGTGGTGTCCCTGCTGCTCATCTGGGGCGGCATCCGCGTGCAGCGGCCGTGACGTCCGGCATCCGACACCGGGCGTCCTGTGGACAACCCTGACCCGCGTGCGGGTGATCTGGTTCACTGGGTGGTGACCGGTGACGGGCTCGGTCGGAAAGACCGGGAGGGGAACCCGATGCAGCAGTCCGATGCCTCCGTGCGCCCTGGGACCGTGGAGAAGGAGCCGACTCAGGCCGGCGCAGCGCCTGAGGGCTATGAGTGGATCACACACGACCAGTGGGACGAACGGCGGTCGGCGACGAGATGGATGGTCGTCCTCGGTGCACTGCTGTTCTGGGGTGGTGTGCTCGGCGTGCCGCTGCTGCTGGGCCGTCTCGCCTTCTCCCGCATCCTCGGCGTCTCGCTGGGGGAGCCCGGCGTCGTCGGTGGACTCCTCAGCCCGCCGGTGGGCCCGCTGCTCGCCGTGGTCTTCGGCGGCATGGTCCTGTGGATCAGGGGCCGACGGGAACGCGACCAGCTCGAAGAGGCCCTGTTCCGTGAGGACGACGAGTACCGAAGACTCGTGGCGGTGGGGGGCTTTCGGTGGGACTGCGTGGTCTCGCTCGGACTGTTCGGGCTGCTCGTGGGCATCGTGCCCTGCGTGCTGACCCTGGCCTGGTTCGCCGTGGAGGCAGCCGCGGGCGAGGTGCAGACCGTGGAACACGTGCTCCTGGATGCCGTGGCGCCGGCGCTGTTCTTGGTCCTGATGGTGCTGCTGGTCTGGTGGGGACGTCGCCGGCAGGCCGTGAACGGACCGTTGACCGTGGCCGAGCTGGCGCGCCTCTCCCCGCGGCCGCTGGCCGTCTCGGGCATCACCGCCACCGAGGCCGTCTCCGGGGTGGACCTGATCCCTCCGTTCGACCAGTGAGCCGAAAGACCCGGGACCGACGGGGGACTGATCCTCGTGTCGGTGGCCTATGGCGCCGTCGCCACCACGGGTGCGGCCTGGGGCCTCGGCGACATCGGCGTGGGCTCCATGGCCTGGCTGAACGTCCTCGGGATCCTCGTGCTGCACGGCCCGGCCCTCAAGGCCCTCAAGGACTACCGCGCACAGAAGCGCCAGGGTCTCGACCCGCAGTTCGACCCGCGCCCGCTCGGCATCCGCAACGCGGACTTCTGGGAGCACCGCGCCGACGGCCTGATCACCCAGGGCGTGGCCGGCACGGCCGAGCATCCGGTCGTCGCCGAGGGCGGCGCCCACCGCGCCTGACCTACCGGCGGGGCTGGGTTTTCCCCGCCCCACCACGACGACGCCCGGACGTCGCCAGCGTCCGGGCCGTCGTCGTGCGCGGCAGGTCAGAACAGCTGGCGCAGGTTCGCCTTGGCGAGGTCGAGCAGCTTGGTGCCCTTGCCGTCGAGGACGGTGCGCATGGCGTAGAGCGCGAAGCCCTTGGCCTGCTCGAACTCGATGCTCGGCGGGATCGTCAGCTCCTGACGCTCGGTCTTGACCACCAGCAGCGCCGGCCCGTCGTGGGCAAGGAACTCGCGCATCACCGCGGGCAGGTCCGTCGTGTGGTCCGCGCGGAAGCCCTTGATGCCGACCGCCTCCGCGATCGCCGCGAAGTCCGGGTTCTCCAGGCTCGTCCCGTAGGGGACGAACCCGGCGGCCATCATCTCGAGCTCCACGAAGTTCAGCGAGTCGTTGTCGAACACGAGCGTCTTCACAGGCAGGTCGTTCTGCACGAACGACATCAGCTCGCCGAGCATCATGGCCAGCCCGCCGTCGCCGGCCATCGCCACGACCTGGCGGGTGGGGTCGACCGCTTGGGCGCCGACCGCCTGGGTGACCGCGTTGGCCATGGAGCCGTGGGACATCGAGCCGACGATCCGGCGGCGCCCGTTCATCGTCAGGTACCGGGAGGCCCAGATCACGGGGGAGCCGACGTCGGGCAGGAACACCACGTCGTCGTCGGCCAACTCGTCGAGGAGGCGGGCCACATACTGCGGGTGCACGCGTCCACGGCCCGGGGTGGCCAGCTGGTCGAGGTCCTTGCGGGTCTTGGCGTAGTGCTTGAGCGCCTTCTTCAGGAACGCCGACGACGAGTTCCCGCGCAGCAGCGGCAGCAGGGCCTGGGCCGTCTCCTTCACACCGCCTACGAGCGGCACGTCCACGGCCACCCGTCGGCCGATCTGCTCGCCGCGCACGTCCACCTGGATGACCGTGGCGTCCTCGGGGTAGAACTGCCGGTACGGCAGGGAGGACCCGAGGATCAGCAGCGTCTCGGCCTCCTTGAGCGCGTGGTAGCCGGAGGCGAAGCCGAGCAGGCCGGTCAAGCCGACGTCATACGGGTTGTCGTACTCGATCCGGTCCTTGCCGCGCAGAGCGTGGACGATCGGGGCCTGCAGGCGTTCCGCCAGGGCCACGACCTCATCGTGGGCACCGGCCGCACCCGCGCCGGCCAGGATGGTGATCCGCTTGGACGAGTCCAAGGCCTCAGCGGCCTCGCGCAGTACGGAGTCCGCCGGGATGACGCGGGACGGCGTGTGACGGATCACCTCGGGCTTCGCGGAGAGCTCGGCGAGGGCCACGTCGCCCGGGATCACGAGCACGGCCACGCCCCGCTGCTCGACGGCGGCCCGCATCGCGGTGCGCAGCATGCGGGGCATCTGGTCCGCCGAGGAGACGTGCTCCACGTAGACGGAGCACTCGCGGAACAGGTCCTGCGGGTGGGTCTCCTGGAAGTAGCCCGAGCCGATCTCCTCCGACGGGATGTGCGCGGCGATCGCGAGCACCGGAGTGCGGGAGCGCTGCGCGTCGAACAGGCCGTTGATCAGGTGGAGGTTGCCCGGACCGCACGAGCCCACGCAGACCGCGAGCTCATCCGTGAGCTGGGACTCGGCGGAGGCGGCAAAGGCCGCGGTCTCCTCGTGCCGGGTGTGCACCCACTGGATGCCGCCGTGGGAGCGCAGGGCCTCGGTCAGCCCGTTGAGGGAGTCCCCGGGCACGCCGTACATGCGGCGTACGCCCGAGGCGTGGAGGGTCTCGACGATGTTCTGGGCGACAGTGGCCACGGTGGAACCTCTTCTCTGGTCGGGAGGCGCCCGGGCCGATTCGGCGGGGGCGCGGCACTGCCTTCCACGCTAGCGGTCGAGGTCCAGGCCCGGGGAGGGGCGGCCGCCCGGAGGGCGCCCGGCCTAGTCAGCGCAGCAGGTCGCGTTCCACCCACCGCAGCAGGGACTCGCCCGCCCGCTCGTGGACGTCACCGGCGTCGCCGATGCCGCGTTCGGCGAGGATCGCCGCCGTCACCACGCCGTAGGGCTTCTCGGGGACGCCGTCGGCGGGGCACACGTCCATGTGCTCCACGGCCAGACCGCGCTCGTGCAGCCGGTCGGCCATGGCATAGTCGCTGCGCGAGTCGCCCGCGGTGACGTCGTCGCGCACCCGCTCGTACTCCGTCTGGTCCGCGCCCACCGTCTTCTCGAGGGAGACCATGGCCAGCTTGGTGCGGTCGGTGAACTGCAGGTCCTCGGCGCGCTCATCGTTGAGGGCCCAGATCGCGTCACGGGTGTCCGCGTCGATGGCCGTGTCCGGGTCGGTGCGGAGCCAGTCCGGGGCGGTGCCGTCCACGGTGACGTCGGGCAGGTCCCCGGAGGGCACCGCCGCGGAGAACGGGAACCACACGGCGCCCTTCTCGCAGATCGCGTGGAAGGGAGCGTCGTCCGGGAGGCCCGCGTCCCGCAGCGGGGCGATCACGCTGTGCAGGAGGAAGTCCGTGGAGCGTGCCGGCCTCGTCCGCGGCGAAGCCCGGCTCTGGCCGGCCCTGCTCGTCGTACTGCTCGAAGACGCCGTGCGGGACGGAGGGGACCAGGGGAGCGGGCGGCCTTCAGCTGCCCGGCTCTTCCTTCCCGACGACGGCACTCGCCTCCGCCTCGGAGGGCACCGGGTTCTGGGGTGTGGTCATGGGGTGAGCGTAAGGCGGGTTCTCTATTCGTGGAAGGACACGGCGGATGAAGGGTCCTTTCGAGGCCACCAACGAGCCGCCCTGACTGAGACCGCTGCTAGGCTGCAGAAACGGTGGAAACAGGCCGAAAGGGGAACTTGTGCTCGAACCGGAGACCCTTCGCGCCACAGCCATCGACTGGCTCCTCGACCGCACCCTTGATGGACAGGTGCCGCTGACCCGCGAAGATCTCAGCGACTTCCAGTGGCAGGGTGAAGACTTTCGCCTCATTGCCCCGATGCAGGGTATTTGGAGGCCGCAGGGGTTTCAGGCTGCACTCTCTTTCCGTACCGCCTACCGATCTCACGGTCAGGAGCGTCCCTACGAAGACGAGATCGGACCGGACGGGTTGATCCGCTACAAGTGGCGCGGGGCCGATCCCTCCCACCCGGATAATGCTGGTCTGCGTCGCGCGTATGAGCTCAACTTGCCCCTCATCTGGTTTGTGGGTGTGGGAATGAATCCCGCGACTTATCAGGTCGTCGCGCCGGTCTACATCTTGGCGGAGGAGCCTCACCTCCAGCAGTTCGTCATCGCCCCCATGGACCCGGAGGACTATTCTCCCGAGCTGCTGTCTAACTCGCCGATGGAGTTGTCGCTGCGGCGTTATGTCCTCCGTGAGACCAAAGTCCGGCTCCATCAGCCGGTGTTCCGGTCTACGGTTCTCGTCGCCTATGACAATCATTGTGCCGTGTGCAACTTCGCGCATCCGGAGCTGCTGGATGCTGCGCACATCGTTCCGGATAAGCACGAAGAGCTGGGGTTGCCGACCATTAAGAACGGCATTGCCATGTGCAAGATTCACCATGCTGCTTTCGACCGTCAGTTCCTAGGCATCCGGCCGGACCATGTGGTGGAAATCCGGAAGGATCTTCTTGAGGAAGTGGACGGGCCCATGCTTCGGCATGGCCTGCAGGAGCTTCATGGCAAGAAGCTCATGGCCCTTCCGCGTTCGCGCGCGGATCGTCCCGGGGTCCCCAATCTTGAATGGGCCTACGAGCGATTCCGCAACGCGACGGCAGCGGATGTTGCCTGACCCCGGATCGCATGTGCCCATTTCGTTGGCCGCAATGTGAACCGTGATGCTCGCCCTCACGATGACCTACACCCAGGGGCGGCGAGGCAGGCGGCCCAGGTGCGCGCCGTCGTCGGGAAGGGAAGGAGGCGCGGAGGATGCCGACCCTGCACGGGAGTGGCCGTTCTCAGTGCCCGTGCGGGGCTGAGAACTGCCACATCTGTGCAAGGTCCGTGAAGGCAGGGCTGCCGGTGGCTGTTGCGGTCCTGCAAACGGCCGCTCTCAGGCCATCTGAGCGGCTGAAAGCGGCCATTCACGCGACAGCAACGCACGCAGGGTGCGATCTCGGCCCTGGTCCACCCCGCCTCACCGCTTCCGGTACAGGCCTTTCTTCTGGAACACCGGCTCCGAGGTGACCAGCATGCCGAGGGAGCGGAAGATGCCCTCGTCCACGCTGCCGAGGATGGTGGTGGTGTGCACGTCGCAGCCGGCGAGCTCGCCCAGCTTGTCCAGGGCACGGCGGGCGCGCTCGTCCGTGGCGGCCGAGACGGACAGCGCGATGAGCACCTCGTCCGTGTGCAGGCGCGGGTTCGCTGAGCCCAGGTGGCGGACCTTCACCTCGGTGATCGGCTCGATCGCCGCCGGGGAGAGCAACGTGACCTCGTCCTCGATGCCGGCCAGGTGCTTCAGGGCGTTCAGCAGCATGGCGGCGGAACAGCCCAGCAGCGGGGACGTCTTGCCCGTGATGAGCGTGCCGTCCTCCAGCTGCAGCGCCGAACCCGGCTCGCCCGTGCGCGCCTGGACCGCCAGCGCCGCATCCACCACCGGTCGGTCCGCGGAGGACAGGCCCAGCCGGGACATCACCAGGGCGATGCGCTCGGACACCTCGTCCGTGTCCCCGGCGATCGCCTCGGCCACCACCGCCTTGTAGTAGCGACGGATCACCTCCTGCTCGGAGGCGGCCCGGCAGGCCTCGTCGTCCACGATCGCGTGGCCGGCCATGTTCACGCCCATGTCCGTGGGGGACTTGTACGGGCAGGCGCCCGTGAGCTTCTCCAGCAGGGCCGCCAAGAGCGGGAAGACCTCCACGTCACGGTTGTAGGAGGTCACCTGCTCCCCGTACGCAGCCAGGTGGAAGGGATCGATCAGGTTGATGTCGTCCAGGTCCGCGGTGGCGGCCTCGTACGCCACGTTCACCGGATGCTCCAGCGGCAGGTTCCAGATGGGGAACGTCTCGAACTTCGCATAGCCGGAGCGGATGCCGCGGGCGTGGTCGTGGAAGACCTGCGAGAGGCAGGTGGCCAACTTGCCCGAGCCTGGGCCAGGGGCCGTGACCACCACGAGGTCCCGGGACGTCTCCGAGTACTCGTTCCGGCCGAAGCCCTCGTCCGAGACGATCCGCGCCGTGTTCTGCGGGTAGCCGGGGATGATGCGGTGACGGGCCACCTTCATGCCCAGCCGCTCCAGGCGCTCCAGGAACGCCAGCGCCCGGTGGTTCGAGTCCTCCAGCTGCGTGACCACCACGTGCTCCACCAGGAAGCCGCGCTCACGGAAGACGTCCACCAGGCGCAGGACGTCGTCCTCGTAGGTGATGCCGAGGTCCGCCCGGACCTTGTTCCGCTCCAGGTCCTTCGCGTTGAAGCAGACCAGGATCTCCGTCTCGTCCTTCAGCTGCTCGAGCATCGCGATCTTGTTGTCCGGGGTGAAGCCCGGCAGCACGCGGGAGGCGTGCAGGTCGTCGAACAGCTTGCCGCCCATCTCCAGGTACAGCTTCCCGCCGATCTGTGCGCGCCTGGCCTGGATGTGCTGGGACTGGAGCTCGATGTACTTCGCGCGGTCGAATCCGACGCGCCGATACGCGGGCGGGGCGGCGGTGTCCTGCGGCCCGTTGGCGGGCGCGTCGGCGGCGTCGGTGGAGGCGGCGCCCGAGGCGTCGGGGGTGGTGCCGGAGGCGGCGGGGGACGGAACGGGGTCGACGTGGTCAGGCGAGCCGGTCATGGGACATCAGGCTAGTCCACAGACCGGACGCCGAGGCCGGACCCGAGCCTCAGCCGCGCGGCCTCATCCGCGTGTTCGGCAGCGTCGGCGCCGGGATCGGCGGCTTCGGGTCCGGCGGGAACGGCCCGAACCGGGGCGTGGGGCCCTGGACCGCGTCCGCGGCCGTGCCCTGCTCTGCCTCCGAAGCCGGGGCCTCGAACCCCATCTGCTGCTGGTAGGCGGCCCGCCAGGCGACGATCTCCTCGTGGCTGCGGCCCACGAGGTTCCACCACATGACGATCTGCTCGCCCAGCGGCACCCCGCCGAGCAGCAGGGCGATCATCGGCTCGTCACCGGCCCGCAGGGTCAGCCGGGTGGCCCCGGACTCCACCACGCCGAGGTGGGCGGAGCGGATCGGCACGCCCTGCAGGTGCACGGTGCCGCTGGCGGCCAGCACGCCGTGCTCATGGTCCGCCGGCACGTCCAGCTCCAGCACCGCACCCGGCTCCATGCGCACCTCCACACCGGTGAGCGGGATGAACGTCGGCACCGGGGAACGGCGCCCCAGCAGCTCGCCGAAGAACACGCGGGCGGTCCAGCCCTCGCCGGACACCGGATCCGGCCGGTGCGAATGCAGGTCCGGCGTGGAGAACCGGTGCGCCTCCGGCAGTGCGTACCAGAGCTGCGCGCCGTGGAGCACGGTGGTTTCCTGCGTGGAGTACTCCGAGTGCGTGATGCCGGTGCCGGCGTTCATCAGGTGCACCTCCCCGGGGCGCACCACCGCCCGGTGCCCGGCGGAGTCCGTGTGGTCGATCCGCCCCTCGAACAGCCAGGACACGGTGGCCAGGCCCGTGTGCGGGTGACGGGGCACGTCCATGCCTCCGGTGCGGGAGACGTCGTCCGGGCCGTAGTAGTCCACGAAGCACCACGCGCCCACCAGGCTCCGGGCCCGCTGCGGGAGCGAGCGTCGCACGGTCATGGCGCGCGGCCCGCCCAGGGGCACGTCCCGCGGCTCCAGCACCTCCACCACGCCGCCGTCCTCGCCGGCGGTGGGCCGGACGCCGTCGCTCAGCCCCTGCGTGAAACGGCCGCCCGTGCGGACGTCCGCCGGGCCGTCCGCGTGGCGTCCGGGCGTGCAGACCCGCTCCTCCGGGTTCCTCTCCTGATCGGACATGGTCCTCACTTCTCCGTCGGCGGGCAGGCGTCAGCGGTCCCGCGCCTGGTCCTCGTCCTCGTCCCGCTTGACCCAGTCGTCCTCGGGGGCGTCGAAGGAGCGGGTCCAGCCGGTCCGTGGATCGGTGACATCCATGATGCCGGTGGCGGCGTCCAGGCGGGCGACCTGCCCGGAGGAGCGGTCGATCACCGTGATGGTCTCCGTCTGCGGGTCGTAGTCCTCCACGTGGACGCGGGAGGCGTAGTCGTCCGAGGTGACGGAGAGCCCCATGTCCGAGTCCCAGCCGTCCCAGCCGTCCTCGCCCACCAGGTGGGAGTCCGCGTGGACCTCCGCCCGGGTCCGGTGCTGACGGGAGTCGTGGTCGCCGGAGGTCTGGTCGCGGGAAGCCTGCTCGTCGGAACCCGCCCCACCGGACGCCGCCCCGCCCACCCTCGGAACCGACTTGGACCGCGGGCCACGGTCGGGACAGATCCGGTGCGCGGGCGCGGGTCCTGCCCGGCCGGCGGGACGATCGGCATGTCCCGGGTGTAGACGTCCTCGTCCGCGTCGTAGTGGAAGCCTTCGGGGGCCGAGGCCTCGCGGGCGGCGAGCTCCTCGGCGTCGGCCTGGGCCAGCGGGCC
>NZ_JBNFOB010000024.1:0-16369 GCF_057364565.1 Micrococcus sp. LASM2_SD2
GCCGGGGATCAGCCCCACGGGGGACCCCAGCGGCCGCCGTCCCCGGCGGAGCACGTCCAGCCGGCCCGTGGTGGCGACCTCACCCACCGCCTCCGCCATGTTCGCGGCGGCCTGGCGGGCCTCGGCGTCCTCGGCGTGCGGGGTCGACGGCGGCACCGTGATGCGCAGGACGACCCGGGGCACCCGGGAGACCACCTCGATGTCCTTCGCGGAGACCAGGTGCGTGGCGGACAGCGCCGCCTCCGCGGTGTCCATGACCTCCTGCGGGGCATGGCCCGGGCGGAGGTCTCCGATCTGCAGTCGGCATCGATACGAGGGCATGGCACCAGGGTAGGCGTGCGGTGCCGGCCCGGGCGTCCGCCCATCGGTTCACGCGGCCCGCGAACAGGCCCGCCCAGAGGCCCTCGGTGTGCCTAGGGTGGAGGACATGACCGCCGAGAACGCCTCCCTGCCCGCCCTGTTCGAGCCGCTCGAGATCAACGGGGTGCGCCTGCGCAACCGCCTGATCCTGCCCCCGATGTGCCAGTACTCCTGCGAGGCGCGGGACGGCGTCCCCCACGGCTGGCAGTTCCAGCACCTCGCCGCGCGCGCGGCCGGCGGCTTCGGCATGGTGGTGGCCGAGGCGACCGCCGTGACCCCGGAGGGCCGCATCTCCCCGTGGGACACCGGACTGTGGAACGACGAGCAGGCCGCCGCCTGGGCTCCGATCTGCGACGAGGTGGCGACCCAGGGCGCCGTCCCCGCGATCCAGCTCGGCCACGCCGGCGCCAAGGCCTCCACAGTGCCCATGCACCCGGGCGAGCCAGCCGGCAAGCCGATCCTCGAGGGCCCCGACTCCTGGGAGACCCTCTCCCCCGCCGGCGTGCCCACCAACTCCATGCAGATCCGCACCCACGCCATGGACGTGGGCGAGATCCGCCAGACCGTGCGGGCCTTCGCCGACGCCGCCGCCCGCGCCGACCGCGCCGGCTTCGGGGCCGTGCAGCTGCATGCCGCCCACGGCTACCTCATCCACCAGTTCCTCTCCCCGCTGACCAACACCCGCGAGGACGAATACGGCGGAGACTTCGAGGGCCGCACCCGGTTCCTCAGGGAGATCGTGGCCGCCGTGCGCGAGGTGTGGCCCGCGGACAAGATCCTCGGCATCCGCATCTCCGGCTCCGACTGGGTCGAGGGAGGCTGGAGCATCGAGGAGACCGTCCGCCTGGCGCGCCAGCTGCAGGGACAGGTGCACTGGTTCGACCTGTCCTCCGCCGGCATCGGGGACACCTACGCAGGACCCAAGGGCCCGGGCTACCAGGTGCCGCTGGCGACCGCCGTGAAGGAGGGCACCGAGGGGATCGTGGTGTCCGCCGTCGGCTCGCTGACCGGCGCTCAGGAGGTCGCGGACGTGGTCGCCGAGGGCCGGGCGGACGCCGTCTGCGTCGGCCGCGCCGCCCTGGCGAACCCGAACTGGCCGACCGCCGCCGCGCTTGAGCTCGGTGTGCCCGCGGACCAGGCGCCCATGGCGCGCCAGTACTTCCGCGCCAAGTGGTGAGCTCAGCGGTGACCGGGGTGACCTCGGCCGGGACATCGACGGGCGGAACCTGAGCCGACCGGGGCGGGCGGCGAGCCGCACGGCACAGGCGGGCGGCCGTCGTCGGGACACACCTGTGCAGGACGGTTCGCCGGACGCGGACTCGACCCCCGCGAAGGTGACCGCGTCCGGTGCTTCGGGTAGAACAGTGGCATGAGCACCGTGCGCACCCCCGACCCGAATCCGGGCTGGCTGAACGAGGAGGACCTCTACGAGGCCCGCCGCCGTCTGCCCATGGTCTACGTCGAGGCCATCCCGGTGCGCGTGGACGACCTCGGGTACGTCACGGAGATCGGCCTGCTCTACGTGGCGGACTCCACCGGGCAGTTCGAGCGCACCTTCGTCTCCGGCCGCGTCATGTACCGCGAGACCGTGCGCGGCGCCCTCATGCGCCACCTGGAGAAGGACCTCGGCCCCATGGCGCTGCCGCAGCTGCCGCCGTCCATCCAGCCGTGCACTGTGGCCGAGTACTTCCCGGCCCCGTCCGAGACCGGCCTGACGGATGACCGCCAGCACGCCGTGTCCCTCGTGTACGTGGTGCCCGTGTCCGGCGAGTGCAACCCGCGCCAGGACGCCCTCGAACTGTCCTGGCTCACCCCGGAGGAGGCGCTCAGCGACGAGGTGCAGGCGGAGTTCATCGGCGGCCGCGGGAACCTGGTCCGCCAGGCGCTCGCCCACGTGGGCTGGGGGCGCTGACATGGCCACCACCGCCGGCGCTTACCTGCGCCACCTCAAGGCCCAGGACGTCAACCCGGGCGACATGTTCCTCACCCGCCGCGGCGAGCCCGCCCCGCCCGTGACGTCACTGCGCACCGTGCGGGACGACTTCGGCACCCCGGCACTGGTGGTGGCCACGCTCGAGGGTGGCCGTGAGGTGAAGATCGCCTACGGTTCCGTGATCCGCGTGCGCACCGACCGGGCGGACCAGTCCCCGCAGCTGGACACCAGCTTCTCCGCCACGGACGCGGGCACGCCGGAGGCCCGGATCGTGGGCGTGGGCCAGCGCCATCTGGACGACGTGGAGCTGACCGCCGTCTGCGCGCGCCTCTCCCACGGGCTGAACCTGCGCTCCGGCTCCCACCTCGAGGACGTGCTCGGCGTGGCCGAGCGGCTGTACCTGTTGCACGAGGACAACGAGGGCGCCCTCCAAGCGCTGGGGCTGCTGACCAACCTGCCGTGGGACGGCGCCGTCGGGCGCTGGAAGTCCATCCAGGCAGGCCTGGGGCTGGCCTCCCAGATCCTGCGCGAGGAGGGCGACCACATCACCGCCGCCAACCTCGGCAAGCGCCTGCTCGAGGCGGACGAGGTCCCCAACGAGCCGGGCCGCGCCGCCCGGGTCCTCGAGGTCCGCCAGCGGCAGCTCAACGAGCCCCAGCTGTACGACCGCGAGATCTCCCGCGCCCTCCAGACCCATGACGCCGCGGCCGAGCTGACCTGGCGCAAGGCCCGCTGGGCCACCCTGCTCTACCTGCGCGCCCGCGGCGGCTCCGAGACCCTGTCCGAGACGGACCTGCAGTCGCGGATCTCCCGTGAGGTCGGCACCGTGCGGGACCTCGCGCGGGCTGAAGAGAAGAAGAAGGGCTGAGGCCGGGCCGGCAGGATTCCCGTCATGACCACCGTCCTGCTCGCCCTGGACAAGTTCAAGGGATCCCTCACCGCCGCCGAGGCCTGCGCGGCCCTGGAACGCGGACTGCTGCACGGCCGTCCGTCCGGCGAGCACCTCGGTACGGCGCGCACCGGACTGCGCGTGCTGACAGTGCTCGTGGCCGACGGCGGCGACGGCACCGTGGACGCCGCCCTCGCCGCCGGGTTCTCCCCGCTGGAGGTGACGGTCGCCGGGCCGCTGGGCGAGCCCCACACCGCGCGGATCGCCCGGCGCGCAGACGTGGCCGTCGTCGAGCTCGCCGAGTGCTGCGGGCTGCAGCATGTGGAGGAGCCGAGCGCCGAGACCCATGCGCGTGCGAGCACCCGGGGGCTCGGGGAGGCCCTCGCCGCGCGATCGCGGACGGCGCCGGCGAGGTGGTGGTCGGCATCGGCGGCAGCGCCTCCACGGACCTGGGGCTCGGGATGCTCGCCGCCCCTCGGCGCCTCCCTGAAGGACGACGACGGCCGCCCCCCTTCCCGCGGGTGCCTGCGGTCTGCGGCAGCTCGCCTCCGCCGACCTGGCCGAGGCGCGGAAGGCCGTGCAGGAGGTCGCCCTCACCCTCGCCTCCGACGTGACCGCCCCGCTCACCGGCCCGCAGGCGCCGCCCACGTCTTCGCCGCCCAGAAGGGCGCCGACGAGGACACCCTCGAAGAGCTCGATGCGGACCTCGCCCAGGCCGGCGGGGTGCTGCTGGACGCCGCCTCGGCGGTCTGGCAACCCGTCCCGGCGCGGGCGCAGCCGGCGGCACCGGGCTGGCCCTCATGCTCCTGGGTGCGCAGACCCGCTCCGGCGCGGAGGTCCTCCTGGACATGGCGGACTTCGACCAGGCCGCGGCCGAGGCCGACGTCCTGGTCGTGGGCGAGGGCTCCCTGGACGCACAGTCGCTGCAGGGCAAGGCCCCGGCGGTCGCCGCCGAGCGGGCGAGGACGGTCTGGGCGCAGGGAGCCGGCGACTCCTCTCGCACCGATCGCACCGTGCTTGCCGTCGCCGGGCGCAGCGGCCTCTCCCCCGCCGATCTCTCCGAGGCCGGCATCGACCACGTCCTCACCCTGCGCGAGCGCGCCGCCTCGGACGAGGACAGCATCGCCCGCGCCGCGGAGCTCCTGCAGGACTTGGGCCGGGACCTGGCGCGCGAGCTGGACAGGGACCCTTCACCTACGCTGGAACCATGACCCACCCGGACCTGCACCTGCGTCCCCTCCGCGCGGACGACGCGGACGCGGCAGCCGTCCTGGCCGCGTTCACCGCGGACCTGCCCGGCATGGAGCGCCAGGGCCCGGTCCGGGACGCGGAGACCGCCCGCACCTATGTGGAGCAGCTCGTCGGCAACGCCGCCCTGCAGGCCACCGCCGTCTGCGACGCCCAGGGGCTGGCGGGGCTCGTCACCGTCCAGCGAGACGAGGCCAACCTCTCCGGCTGGGTCGCCTATTGGATGCACCCGCGACTGCGCGGCGCCGGAGCCACAGGGTGGGCGGTGGCCACCGTTGCGGACCGGGCACTCACCGACGGCGGCCTGGAGCGCCTCGAACTCGGCCACCGGCACAACAACCCGGCCTCCGGAGGCGTCGCCCGGCGCGCAGGCTTCCGGCACGAGGGCACGCAGCGCGGCCACTTCCTCATCGACGGGATCCGCCACGACGTCCACCTCTGGGGACGCCTCGCCACCGACCCTCCATCCGGGGTGGAGCCGCTGCCGTTCGTCGCCTGACGCCTGGGCCGCGACGAGGCGTGTTCTCACCGACCGGTCTCACAGGGGCGTCCTGCCGAGAGCATCAGTATCCTGACCGGGTGTCCACAGCCGCATCCCGCCCGTTCCTGCTGATCCAGACCCGCCCCGAGGACGACGCCTCGGTGGCCGAAGCCGCCTCCGTGCGCCGGCTCGGCGGGTACACCGAGCAGACGCTCACCGCGTTCCGTCTCGAGCAGCATGTGACCGAGCGCCCGGACGAGCCCGTGGACTGGGAGACGCTCCTGGCCGAGCACACCGGGGTGATCCTGCCCGGCAGCCCCTTCACCACCTCGGACCCCGAGGAGTCCAAGTCCGATCTGCAGCACCGTGTGGAGCGGGAGCTGGTCCGGATGCTCGAGGTCCTGCGCCGGGACGAGGTCCCCTTCCTGGGCTGCTGCTACGGCGTCGGCACGCTCGGCAAGCACGCCGGCGGCACCGTGGACACCACCTACAGCGAGAAGCCCGGCCCCATTACCGTCACCCTGACCGACGACGGCGCCGCCGACCGGATGCTCGAGGGCCTGCCGCGGGAGTTCGTCGCCTACGTCGGCCACAAGGAGGGTCTCACCGTTGCCCCCGAGGGCGCGGTGATCCTGGCGACCGGTCAGAAGTGCCCCACCCAGATGTTCCGACTGGGCCGGCACCAGTACGCCACCCAGTTCCACCCGGAGCTGGACCAGGACGGGCTGCTCGAGCGCCTGCGCATCTACGCCCACCACGGCTACATGGAGGAGCACGAGGCCGAGGACGTCTTCGCCCGCATCCGTGCCCAGCAGGCGCCGCTGCCGCCGCGGATCCTGGAGAACTTCCGCCGCATCTACGGCTGAGGGGCCCGGGCCGCCCGGCCCGGCCTCATGGAGTGGGCGAGAGGACCAGCGTCAGTCCTCCGGTCGCCCGCAGGGCGCCGAAGAGGTCGACGCACGGGACGCCGACTGCCTGGCAGGCATCGGGGATCATGACCCGCTTCTTGGACTCGGGCCGCGACTGTTCTGACGTCACCACTGTGTGGCTGCCGCCGTACGCCTGGGCGATCAAGAAGAGGTCGCCGGTGCCTGCGAGGAACTCCTGCTTGGCGGCGGCCGTGTACTGTGCCTGGCCGTGGACCCAGGCGGCCAGCTGGGCGATGCTCCCCGGCACGGCCGCTCCGGGCTGGACGAAGAAGGACGGGCGTGCGGACGCCCAGTCTGCGAGTTCATCGTGTCCGCGCTTGAGTTCCTGTCCGACAGCCTCCACGCTGGCCAGCAGGCCCGCGGCATGGCCACGATCGAGCCAGTCCCAGAACCCCGGCGCGAAGTCGAACGCGTAGTACGTGTTCTTCGCCTGAATCAACGTGTCAGCGTCCAGCAACAACATCACGCGACCCCTGCCTGCCGACCCATCTCATGCAGCACCTCGATCTTGTGCGTGCCCAGCAGCCGCATCGCCTCGCGGTAGCTGGTGTGGCCCTCGCGGGTGCTCCGCAGCACCGCGCGAATGAGCGGCTTCCCCAGTCGTACGGTCGCGGTCCGGTAGTAGTCGCCCCTGCTCTCGCGTCGCCGACGTGGCGTGCGCCCCGGCGCATCGGCGTCCTGCTCCTCGAAGTGCCTGGAGACGACTTCCTCGCTCACCAGCCCCGCCACACGCAGGCGAAGGTAGATGACGCTGCGGCTGACGCAATACCTCGCTGCGAGGTCCTCCACCAGCTCCGCCAGCGGCACGCCGGCAGAGTCTCGGCGAGCACGTCGGACCTCGTCCAACGGCGCCAGGGCCGCGGACGCCACGCGGTTGCACCAGGCTTCTTCCCCCGTCCCGCCCCGCAGGCGGCTGCCGGAGACGGCGCTGTGGCCCAGAACGATGTGCGCCGTCTCATGGAGGAGCGTGAAGTGCTGGGCCACCGGCGCATCGGTGCCGTTCACGAAGATGAGGGGGGCAACGGGGTCGCTGAGCGCGAAACCACGGAAGTCCTGCGGATCGAGCGCACGACTGGTGTTGCCGCCGACGATGCCGCTGATCATGACCAGCAGGCCGAGGCCTTCGAGTCTCGCCACGAGGCGCCGACGGAACGACTCGGCACCAGCCTTGTTCTGCACCGGCTGGATGGCCAGCTCATAGCGGAGACGAGCCCCGACCGTCTCCGGGTCATCGTCCACCGTGGCGGAGCCGACGAGGGCCACAGGCTCCTCCCCCTGACGCAGTGCCTCGTCCCGGTACCATTCCTGACGAAGCTGACACTCATGCACCACGTCCAGCAGATCGGGCGACGGCTCGGAGACCCCCGCTCCCCCGACCGTCCTCAGGTCCGGGATCGGGAGGTCCATCCTGGGCGGCTCCGGCAGGAAGAGGGCGCCGAACGGCGTGTGCGTCTTCTGCGCGAACTCCTCCAGCTGCTTGAGCGTCGGCTGCCGGGTTCCTGTGAGCCAGTCATGGAAGCGGGGGAAGTGCTTCTCGGCGAGGGCGTCATCCCACCCGGCACGCTCGGCCGCCCACGACAGCACATCGGGTGCCGCCGCCACTCTCACAGTCATGGAATCAGCACCTCCCCGCGCCTCATCGTTCCGAGCCATGGTAGGTGGTCCCCCGGACGTGCTGAGAGTGTCGGGCGCCCTCCCTCGCCGGGCCGGACTCTAGAGTGACAGCGAAGACACCGCTCCGGAGGAGGGACACCCCGTGGATCGTGACGCCGTGAACGCGCTGGCCGAGGAGTACAGCAGGGGCATCGGGCAGGCGCTCTCGATGGGGGTGGCGGCCGAGCCGGAAGCGCAGCTGACCGTGCCCTTCGCGGCCTTCCTCAGCCGCTTCGCCCAGGAGGTCGGACTGGGCCGGCTCGACCTCCTTCGGGAAGCCCAGCTGGACGGCGTCCGGCCGGATTTCGCGGCGGCCCTGGACGGACGCCCCTGCGGGTGGATCGAGCTCAAGGCGCCGGGCCACACGGTGGTCGGCGAAAGGTGGCGTGGGCGCGAGAAGTCGCAGTGGGCTCTCCTGTCCCAGCTCGACGCCCTGCTCGTCTCCAACGGAGAGCTCCTGGCGTTGTACGTGGCCGGGGCCCCCGTCGAGACGTGCGCGCTCCCGGTCGACGGCGCCACGGGCTGGGATGCGGACCGGCTGCGGCGGGTGCTGGAGCAGTTCACGCTGGCGCAGCCTCGCCCGATCACCCGGGTGAGCCAGCTGGCCGACCGCCTTGCCCCGCTGGCCCGCTTCCTGCGGGAGCGGCTCGCGGAGGGACTGGAGCATTCGTACGCCTCCGTGGTGGAGGCGAAGGCCGCGTGGGATCACACCATGCAGCACACGACGACGCCCGAGGAGTTCTCGGGGGACGTCGCCCAGGTGGTGGCCTATTCCATGGCGATCGCCGGGCTGTCGGGGCAGGCCGACCGCAACGCGGACGGCGTCGTCTCCCTGGAGGAGGCGAAGCACGCGCTAGAGACCGCGCACCGCAACGTGCTCGCCGCCTCGCTGGGCCCGATCCTCGGCATCCCCGCGCTGATGCAGCACATCGCTCCCGAGGTCGGGGCCATCACCCGCCTGGTCGCAGGCATGGACGTCGCGGCGATCGAGCGGTCCACGGACTCGCGCGGCGAGCCGTGGCTGTGGTTCTACGAGGACTTCCTCCAGCGCTACGACCCCGAGGCGCGCAGCCGTGCCGGCGTCTACTACACGCCGATCAGCGTGGTGGAGTGCCAGGTCCGCGTGGTGGACGCCCTGCTGCGAGAGCGGTTCGGGCAGAACCTCGGCTTCGGCGCTCCCTCCGTGGTCACCCTGGACCCGGCCACCGGGTCCGGCACCTACCCGCTGGCGATCATCGACCGGGCGGAATCCGTGGCGCGCGAGGAGCGCGGCGATGCCGGTGCGAAGCAGGTGGCCAAGAACCTCACCAAGAACCTGCTGGCCTTCGAGCTGCTGCCCGGGCCGTACTCGGTGGCGCACCTGCGCATCGGCCAGCGCCTGGCGGAGGCCCAGGGGCATGCCTTCCAGGCCGAGGAGATCGGCGTGTATCTGACCGACACCCTGGAGGACCCGTCTGCGGGCATGCCCGAGGGGCTCTTCGGCGACGCACGGGTGCTGGCGGAGGCTGCCGAGTCGGCCCGACGCGTCAAGCGCGATCAGCAGATCACGGTGGCGATCGGCAACCCGCCCTACGACCGCGTCACCTCCGGCACGGGCGGCTGGGTAGAACAGGGCAGCGGCTCCGGGGACGCGTTGTTCGACGACGTCATCAAGCCGGCCCAGGACTCCGGCGTGATCTTCTCCGCACAGGCGTCCCTGTACAACCTGTACGTGTATTTCTGGCGCTGGGCGATCTGGAAGGCGTTCCAGCAGGACCCCAAAGACCACGCGGTCATCTCCTTCATCACGGCCTCGTCCTGGCTGACGGGTCCGGCCTTCGTGGGCCTGCGGCGGCTGGCCCAGGCCACGGCGAGTGAGATCTGGGTGATGGACCTCGGCGGCGAGGGGCGGGGAGCCCGCAAGGAGGAG
Source organism: Micrococcus sp. LASM2_SD2 (assembly GCF_057364565.1). NCBI lineage: Bacteria > Bacillati > Actinomycetota > Actinomycetes > Micrococcales > Micrococcaceae > Micrococcus > Micrococcus sp. LASM2_SD2. The sequence goes on from NZ_JBNFOB010000024.1 coordinate 9,403, forward strand.
AACGTCTTCGACATCCAGTCGCCCGTGGCGATCGTGACCCTGGTGCGGACGGGCAAGGCGTCCCGCGAGGCGACGGTCTACTACCGGCGCTTCCGGGGCTCCCGGGCGGAGAAGTTCGCGGCGCTCGACCGGATCCATCGCCTGGACGCGGCCGACGGCTGGGAGCAGATCGCCGCACCGGGCGGCGCTCCGTTCGTGCCGGCGAGCGGCGGGGAGGACTGGACCGCCATGCCCCTGCTGGCGGACCTGTTCCCCTGGCAGCAGCCGGGGATCAAGTTCAACCGCGCCTGGCCCGTGGCGCCGGACCCGCAGACCCTGCGCCGGCGCTGGCGGGTGCTCCTTGCCGACGACGACGCCGACGCCCGGTTGGAACGATTCGTTCCGGGCAGTTCCGGGCGGACCATCCACACCTCCGTGGCCGGGCTGCCGACTCTGGCGAGCCTGCCCGTCGATGCCGACCCTGAACCCGTGGTCCGGCTAGCGTGGCGGTCCTTCGACCGCCAGTGGACCTTCGATGACCCTCGCCTGATCAATCTCGAGCGTCCGGCTCTGTGGCAGGCGCTGTCCGACCGCCAGCTGTTCCTCGTCTCCCCCAAGACCGCGCGGATCAGCGGTGGCCCCGCGGTGACGGTCGCCACGGCAGTTCCGGACCTGCACCACTACAACAATCGCGGGGGGAAGGACGTCATTCCGCTGTTCCGCGACGCGGAGGCCACGGAGCCGAACGTCACCGCGGGTCTGCTCGAGCTGCTTGCGGATCGCCACGGGCACGAAGTGACGCCCGAGGACCTGGCCGCCTATGTGGGGACCGTGGCCGCTCACGACGGCTACGCGCAGACCTTCGACGAGGCGCTGGAGACGAGCCCGGTGCGGATCCCCCTCACCGCGGATGCGTCACTGTGGGATGCCGCCGTCGCCCTCGGCGAGCGTCTGCTGTGGCTGCAGACCTACGGAGAGCGCTTCACGTCCGCCGACCGGCCCCGCGGGCGGGTCCCCCGCGTCCCCGGGCTCGGCTGGTCCGAGGCGGTCACGCAGATCCCTGCGGACACGGCCTCCCTCTCCTATGACGCCGCTTCCCGCGAACTGCGCGTGGGAGACGGCGTCGTCACCGGCGTATCACCCGAGGTGCGCGCGTTCTCCGTCTCCGGCATGAACATCGTGGACAAGTGGCTCGGTGCCCGGACGGCCAAGGGCATCGGCAGAGCGGCAGGCAAGGCCGCAATGCCCCTGGACCGCATCCGTCCCACAGAATGGGCGGACGAGTGGAACGACGAGCTGCTGGACCTCCTCCGCGTACTGACGGAGACGGTGGCGCTCGGCAACCAGCAGGCCGAGCTGCTCGCTGCGATCCTGGCCGGCGAGCTCATCACCGCCGCCGACCTTCCCGTCCCGACCGCAGCCGAGCGCAAGGTGCCCAAGACCATCAAGCGCGGGGTGTCTCCCCACCAGGAAGGACTCCTGTGATGGACGCCCTGGGCTGGACCACTCTCGCGATCTCCCTGCTCGCCCTCGTGGCCGCAGGCTGGTCGGCGTTCGAGTCCTGGCGCCTGGGACGGGTGGAGCGACAGCGAGACCAGCGCCAGGAGGACCGCGAGCGGCAGGAGCAAGCGCGACAGGTGGCCGCCTGGATGTGCGTCGTGGCCGAGCGTGAGCACAACCTCGCAGCGACGATGCGTCGGCGGTGGTTTCTGGCCATCGAGAACTCGTCTCAGGTCCCCGTCTATGACGGACACGCGACGATCACCTCGAAATACCCCGTGCCTGCTCTCGAAGCGGCCATGTTCCCGCCCGGACGGACGTACTTCGAGCTCGGAAGGAACGAGTGGGGTTACGGCGTCCAATCCGATGAACTGGCCATCGTGCCACGGCCCCTGACCAACGCCGAGCGCTTCCGGGTCACGTTGCTGGCCTTCACCGATGCTGCCGGGACCCGCTGGACACGCGACGAGCAGGGGCGCCTCGCGGAAGGGCCGGCTGCAGCGGACAAGGGGGCCATGTCCACCGGGACATGACGGCACCCCCGCAAGACCTCAGCCCGGGAACGACGCCTCGGCCCGCTCCCGGCACGCGCAGCGTGGGCGCGTCCTCGGTGAGGTCTCCAGCGGTGCCCGTCAGAAGCAGGTGCTGAGCCCCGGCCGACGCTGAGCGGCCTCGCCGCCATTCTGCCCGGCGGTGATGTCGCTGGAGGTCGGTCGGCTCAATGCGCCCCCTCACACCCAGCCGCGGCGGGAGGCCTCCGCGCCCAGCTGGAAGCGGCTCTCCGCCCCCACCGTCCGGGACAGGTCCGCCAGCCGCCGCTGCACGGTCCTCCGGGACAGGCCGATGTGCCGCGCCATGGCCTCGTCCGTCATGCCCACGCTCAGCAGCGCGAGCAGTCGGCGGTCCTCCTCGTCCAGCTCGGAGGCGTCCTCGCCCACCGGCACCGCCAGGTCCCACTGCTGCTCGAACAGCCGGATCAGCGCGCCCACCAGCAGGGAGCCCCGCACCAGCAGCCCCTCGCCGCCGGACGGCACGTCCGCGTCGGCACCCACCGCCATCCCGTCCGGCGGCAGGGCGATCAGGGCCGCGAGGTCGTCGATCACGATCATCTTGAACGGCAGCCGCGGCAGCACGCGGGACTGCTCCCCGGGTGAGGCCCCGATGTCCGGGCGGCCCTCCACGTCCCGACGCATCGACTCGCCCTCGTAGATCACCCGCCACGCCACGCCCCGGCCGCTAGACCGGTCCTGCGCGTCGTCCGGCAGCGGCCCCGCACTGAAGTATGGCCCTCGGTCCAGCCCCCGCACCACGCGCTGGGCCTCCCCCGCCAGGGCCACCGCCGCCCGGGTCACCTCGGCCGCACCTACCAGCACCTGCAGCGATTCGGCGGTCGCCCCGGGCCGGTCCCGGTACTCGGACACGAGCGACTCGGCGGCCGCCCGCAGCCGGTCCACCTCACGCTGCCGCCGGCCCGCCTCCGCCTGGATCGGGTTCCGCGGCGAGAGCGGATGCACGCGTCCCTCCCTGACCCGGACGAGGCCGGCGTCGATCAGGCGGACGAGCGTGCCGTCGTCGTGCTCCTCCACCGGCACGGACGACTCGGCGAGCAGGCGCCGATAGGCGACCACGTCCCACGTCTGAAGGCCCAGCGCGGACAGGTCCGGGACGGCGCCCTCCGGCTGCTGCGGCACTGCCATGTCCGTCTCTCCCCTCGTCCTCGCCGGCGGCCTGGCGCATCCAGGCCATGGCGCGATCACGCCACTGAGAATCCTATGTGGTCGCGGTCACGGTCTGCTGAAGTGGATGTCACATCCGGCCGTCGACGTGTCATCCGACGGCCCCGGATGGCAGCTCCTGTCACCACTCGACGAAGGAATCCCCATGTCCCATCCCATGCCTCGCCGCCGCAGGGTGCTCGGCGTGACCACGGCGGTCGCGCTCGCACTCTCCGGCGCCACCGCGGCGATCGCCACCCAGCAGGGCGAGACCGCCACCGCCTCGGCGGAGCAGTCCCTCGCGAACATCTCCGGCCAGGCCGCCCACCTCGCCGGAAGGCGCACCGCTCCGGAGAAGTTTGAGGACGGCGGCTACGTCGTGCTGCTGATGGACGAGCCGGCCGCCACCTACGCCGGAGACACCCCCGGCTACGCGGCCACAAAGCCCGGTAAGGGCCTGGGACGCAGCAGCGACAGGTTCAACCCGAACTCCGCCGCCGCCAAGAAGTACGCCCGCCACCTCGGCGCCGAGCAGGACAAGGCCATCCAGCGCGCCGGCCTGGACCGCGGCAAGGTCCACACGCGGTACACCACCGCCGTCAACGGCTTCGCCGGCACCTTCACCGCCGAGGAGGCCGCCGCCCTGGCCGCGGACCCCTCGGTGCTCGCGGTGGTGCCGGACGAGATCCGCCAGCTGGACACCGTGTCCTCCCCCGACTTCCTGGGCCTGACCGGCAAGAAGGGCGTCTGGGAGGACCTGGTGGGCAAGAAGTCCGACCCCTCCGCCGCCGGCCGCGGCGTGGTGGTGGGCGTGGTGGACTCCGGCATCCGCCCGGAGAACCCCTCCTTCGCCGACGACGGCCACCCGGCCGCCCCGGCCGACTGGGCCGGCTCCTGCGAGACCGGGGACGAGGAGGGCTTCCCCGCGGACAGCTGCAACGACAAGCTGATCGGTGCGAAGTACTTCATCAACGGCTTCGGCGCGGCCCGCCTGGCCGAGTACGAGTCCCTGTCCCCGCTGGACGCGGGCGGCCACGGCACCCACACCGCCTCCACCGCCGCCGGCAACCACGGCGTGACCGCCACGGTGGACGGCATCGAGCGCGGCGAGATCTCCGGCATGGCCCCGGGCGCCCACGTGGCCGCCTACAAGGCCTGCTGGGAGGGCGTCGCGTCCTCCGGCTGCGCCACCGCGGACACCGTGGCCGCGATCGACGCCGCCGTCGCCGACGGCGTGGACGTCATCAACTACTCCATCTCCGGCTCCCGCACCGACGTCCTGGACCCGGTGGAGCTGGCCTTCCTGAACGCCGCCTCCGCCGGCGTGTTCGTGGCCGCCTCCTCCGGCAACTCGGGCCCCACCCCCTCGACGACGGCCCACGCCTCCCCGTGGATCACCACCGTGGCGGCCTCCACCCACGCGGTGTACGAGCACACCCTCGTGACCGGGGACGGCGAGCGCTACATCGGCGCCTCGATCACTCGCCCGCTGGAGGAGGAGACCCCGATGGCGTACGCCCGGGAGCTCGCCGCCGAGGGTGCCGACCCGGCGAAGGCCGCGCTGTGCATGGACGGCGCGCTGGACCCCGCCCTCACCGAGGGCAAGCTCGTGGTCTGCGACCGCGGCGAGATCGGGCGTGCCGCGAAGTCGTTCATCGTGGAGGAGGCCGGCGGCGTGGGCATGGTCCTCGTCAACACCTCTGAGGCCGAGGGCCTGAACGCCGACGTCCACGCGCTGCCCGCCGTGCACCTGCCCGCCTCCGAGCGGGAGGCCGTGGTGTCCTACGCCTCCTCGGAGGGGGCCACCGGCCGCATCCTGGGCACCAACGAGGGGTCCACCACCGAGACCCCGCTGGTGGCGTCCTTCTCCTCGCGCGGCCCGTCCCTGGCCGTGGACTCCGACCTGCTCAAGCCGGACATCTCCGCCCCGGGCGTGGACGTGTTGGCCGCGTACTCCCCCACCCAGGGCGGTGAGGAGTTCGCGTACTCCTCCGGCACCTCGATGTCCTCGCCGCACATCGCGGGCCTGGCCGCGCTCGTGAAGCAGGGCCGCCCGGAGTTCGGTCCCATGGAGATCAAGTCCGCCATGATGACCACGGCGCGCGACCACGCGGAGGAGACCTCCCCGTTCGCCGAGGGCGCCGGCTTCGTGGACCCGACCCGCATGCTGGACCCGGGCCTGGTCTTCTCCTCCGACCGTGAGGACTGGTTCGACTTCCTGGGCGGCCAGGGCGTCGTGTACTCGGACACCGGCAACCCGGTCTCGGAGAACCCGATCGACGCGTCCGACCTGAACGTGCCCTCGCTGGCGATCGGCGACCTGTACGGCTCGCAGACCGTGACCCGTTCGCTGACGAACGTCGCCCGGGGCAACGGTCCGTGGACCGCCCACGTGGAGGGCCTGGAGGGCCTGGACGTGCAGGTCTCCCCGCAGCGCATCCAGCCCAAGCGCGGCCAGTCCCAGGACGTGGACATCACCGTGACCGCAGCCGGCGCTCCGGCCGGCGAGTTCGCCACCGGCCACATCGTCTGGACCGGCCCGGGCAAGCAGACCGTCCGCATCCCGGTCGCGGTGCGTCCGGGCATCGCCGACGCGCCGGAGGTCATCGAGGTCGAGCGCGACGCGGACAGCCTCGAGCTGCCGGTGAGGGTCGGCGTCGAGGGCATCCTCGAGACCCGCGTGCGCGGCCTGGTCCCGGCCGAGGAGTCCACGGGCGAGGCCCCGGAGCAGATGTTCTTCGACGCCTCCGACGAGCGCCTGACCGGTCACGACTTCGACTACCCGCGCGGCTACCCGAACGTGCGGATCGAGGCCGAGACCGTGGGCGATGTGGAGGCCGACCTGGACATCTACGTCACAAGCTCCTGGGCCGGCTACCCGGTGGCCCGCTCCGTGGGCCGCGGCACCGGCGCCGAGGTCTACGAGGGCCCGATCTACTCCTCCGCCCCGGAGCACACCATCTACGTGGTGGCCAAGGGCACGACCGACACGACCGTGCCCTACACCCTGCGCGTGTCCTTCCCGACCGACGAGGACACCGGCGTCCTGACCTTCGACCCGGCCTCGGCGCAGGTCACCCCCGGTGAGACCCACGTGTTCCAGGGCGTCCTGGACACGGACGGCACCAGCACCTACACCGGTGCCGTCGACATCCTTCACGAGGGCGAGGTCGTCGACGCGACCACGATCCGCGTGAAGTGATCGCCGCCGGCGGCCTCCCCTCACCGCCGCACCGGTGATCGCACGAAGGCGCCCGTCCTGCTCGGCAGGACGGGCGCCTTCTCCTGTGCGTCACGGGGCCGGGGCTTCGTCGCCGCGGTGCGGGTGTGCCGGTCAGCCTCCGTTGGTGGCGGCCCCGATGATCCAGAACAGGACGGTGGCGACGATCGCGAAGACCTGCTCGTTCCGGCTGCCCCGGACCCTGCGTCCCACGCTGTCCGTCTGCCCGTGGGCGAGGGTGATGATCACGTCGATCAGGTACCAGATGCCCAGGCCGCCGAGGGTGAAGAGCTTGACCAGGCCGGTGCCGATCTTGCCCAGGTAGAAGCGGTCGACGCCGAGGATCCCGAGGAACAGGGACAGCAGCCACGTGGCGACGAAGGACTTCGGCGAGGGGTACTGCTGCGGGGCCAGCCCTGGATGCCAGGGCTGCATGCCCCGGCGCCGGGTGGCCTTCGGGCGGGACCTGCCCGTACTGGGCGTGGTGTCCGTGCTGACCGTAGGGGCCCTGCGCCGGGGCGCGGCCTGCCACGGCTGCTGCGGCTCGCCGTGG
>NZ_JBNFOB010000025.1:0-16115 GCF_057364565.1 Micrococcus sp. LASM2_SD2
CGCGCGCGCCGGTCACGCCGTTGCCGTAGTACTCGTACAGGGACTGCCCCTCGCGCAGCTGGGTCACGCGCGGCATCGGCGAGGTGGACGGGTTCGCGTCCTCCCCCGCCGCGGCGGCGGACTGGCGGCGCTCGGCGGCGTTCGCCTGGGCACGCTGGCTCGGGGTGGTCAGCAGCTCCGAACGCCACTCGGGGTCGTGGTCGTTCAGGTACTCGATGGGGGCGTGCTCACCGAAGTGGTCCGCGTCCGCCTCCTTCCAGTCGATGTCCCAGCCGCCCGGGGGCTCGTTCAGGAGCTCGTTCTGACGGATCCAGCGGTAGATGGACGCGTAGGAGCGGGTGCTCAGATGGTCCACACGGCGGCGCAGCATGCGGGTGTTCAGCTGCGACGGATCGGTGACGCCCATGGACGCCATGATCTGCACCGCCTCGCGCACGGTGAGGCGGTGGTAGTTGTACACGCGGCGGGACTTGTCCTCCACGTCCAGGCCGCGCATGAGGCGGGGGTCCTGGGTGGCGACGCCCACCGGGCACTCGTTGGTGTGGCACTTCTGGGCCTGGATGCAGCCGGTGGCCATCATCATGGCGCGGGCGGACATGGTGAAGTCCGCGCCCTGGATGAGGCGCTTGACGATGTCCGAGCCGGTGGCGATCTTGCCCGCGGCACCGATCTTCACCATGTGGCGCAGGCCGGTGCCGACCAGCGCGTTGTGGACCAGCATGAGGCCCTCGGTGAGCGGGGTGCCGATGTGGTCCGAGTACTCGAGCGGCGCGGCGCCGGTGCCGCCCTCCGAGCCGTCCACGATGATGAAGTCCGGAGCGATGCGCTCCTCCCACATGGCCTTGCACATGGCGAGCACGTCCACGCGGGAGCCCACGCAGAACTTGATGCCGATCGGCTTGCCGCCGGAGAGCTCGCGCAGCTTCCCGATGAAGTGCACCATCTCGCGCGGCGTCGAGAAGGCGGAGTGCGAGGCCGGGGACAGGCAGTCCTTGTCCTGCGGGATGTCACGGGCCTCGGCGATCTCCGGGGTGATCTTCGAGGCCGGCAGCATGCCGCCCAGGCCGGGCTTGGCGCCCTGGGACATCTTGATGGTGATGCCCTTGACCTCGGGGTAGTTGGCCTTCTTGCGGAACGTCTCCGGGTTGAAGGTGCCGTCCTCGTTGCGGCAGCCGAAGTAGCCCGAGCCGATCTCCCAGAACAGGTCGGCGCCGTTGCCGCGGTGGTACTTGGTGAGACCGCCCTCGCCGGTCTCGTGGACGAAGCCGCCCATGCCGGCGCCCTTGTTCATGGCCAGCACCGCGTTGGCGGAGAGCGAGCCGAAGGACATCGAGGAGATGTTCATCAGGGACAGGTCGTACGGCTGGGTGCAGTCCGGGCCGCCGATGCGGACCGTCGGCGGCTCTGCCGGCGGGTTCACCGGAGCGGACGAGTGCAGCAGGAACTCGTAGCCGATCTCGCCCGTGTCGCGCTCGGTGCCGAACGCCTTGTGGTTGTCGAGGCCCTTGGAGCGCGCGTAGACGAGCGAGCGGGTGTCCCGGTCGAACGGCTTGCCGTCGAAGTTGCGCTCGATGAAGTACTGCTGGATCTCCGGGCGGATGGACTCCAGCAGGTACCGGAAGTGGCCGAGGATGGGGTAGTTGCGGAGGATCGCGTGCCGACGCTGGGTGAGGTCCCAGATGCCGAGGACGGCGAGGGCGATCAGGACGATGGCCAGCAACCACCAGGCTTCATTGCCCAGCGACGCCACCAGCACCACGATCAGAGCCCCGAGCGACAGCGCGGCGATCACGAGGAATCTGTTGTTCACCCGCCCAATCGTGCCGTATCAGGATGTGGAATGACAGCACCGACGGACGTTTGTCCCGCAATCGCCCCTCCCCGTGGACGATTCGTCCGCGGACCCCGTCCGGGGAGGCATCCGGTGAGGGCAGGGACCCAGGCGGGTGCCGTCGTCGGGAAGGATCACCAGGTGTGGGGCGCGGGGGTGCGCGAGGAGGGCAGGGCGATGTTCCGCCGCCACTCGTGCAGCCACTCCGGGATGCCGGGGCCGCCGTCCGGGTCGTGGCCGAGGGAGCGCATGGCGTCGGCGATGTCCTCGTTGGTGACCGGGGTGCCGTCCTTGCCGCGCAGTCGGCCGCAGATGTACCCGCGGACGTAGACCTCGCCGTCCACCACGATGCGCTGCTCGAGCCACATGGCGCGGTCGTCGAGGCCGAGGAACCGGGTGTCCAGGGAGAACCTCTGGCCGAACTCCACGGAGCGGCGGAACGCGATCTGCTCGGCCTGCACCACCGGCAGCCAGCCGCGCCTCCGGCACTCCCCCCACAGCCCGCAGCGGTCCATGAGGTCGAAGCGGCCGAGGTCGAACAGGCCGAAGTACTGGCCGTTGTTGATGTGCCAGGCGATGTCCACGTCCGTGAGCAGGGCACGCAGCGGGACCGAGGTCGGCTCCCACGGCGAGACCCGCGGGCGGCGGCGGGACTTCAGCAGGGTGGCGACGGTGCGGAAGATCAGGTGCATGGGGCCACCCTACCGGGGAGTAACCCGGCGGTGTGGCCCCATGTCATCAGAAGATCGCATCGGTGAGGTGGTCCGGCGTGCCGAAGCGATGGGCCGTGATGGAGACGGCCTGCTCATGCACGAACGGCAGCAGCTCCACCTCGCCGGCGGAGACCACCGGACCGGCGTACACGGCCACGTCCGGGGTGTCCCCGAGGGCGTGCTGCAGCGCACGCTTGGCGGCCAGCGCCCCGGCCCGGTCCCCCACCCAGTCCGAGATGAGGCGGATGCGGGCGTCGCCGCCGCCCTCCGCCGCCGGCGGGACCTCGGAGAGCTGCTTCGCGCGGCGGTGGAACTCGCCGGTGGACTCCACGTGGATGTCCACCGGGGCGCCGAACTCGGTGCCCTGGAACTCACGGCGCAGCTGCTCCACCTGGCCGCGGACGCCCTCGGAGGAGATCGACGCGGCGTCGCCCTCCTCGGTGGACGGCACCGGGTTGATGGAGACCGTCATGGGGGCGCCGGCGCGCAGGCCGGCGGAGACCACGCGCAGCAGGTGCTCGGCCGGGCCGTGCTCCCAGCGCACCAGCACCGGGGTGGGCACATGGCGCAGCACGTTGCGCTCGGCGCGCAGCGAGGAGATGTCCTGGTCCGGGGCGAACACGGTGGTCCAGGCCTGCTCGTCCAGCTTCTGCGCCGTGTGCAGCCAGGACGGGTCCACGTTCGGCTCGCTCTCCGAGCCCGAGGCGGACTCCGGGTTGGTGAGCCAGGTGGGGGCATCCTCCCAGTGCACAAGGCCGTGCAGGTAGTGCGGGCCGCCGGCCTTGGTGGTGGCACCCACCACGGAGCGCTTCCAGCCGCCGAACGGCTGCCGGCGCACGATGGCGCCGGTGATGCCGCGGTTCACGTAGAGGTTGCCGGCGTGGACGTGATGCAGCCAGTAGTCGATCTCCTCCGGGTCCAGCGAGTGCAGGCCGGAGGTGAGGCCGAAGTCCACGGCGTTGACGATCTCCACAGCCTCCTCGAGGTCCTTGGCCGTCATCACGGACAGGTGCGGGCCGAAGAACTCGGTGAGATGGGAGTGGCTGCCCGGCTTCACGCCGTAGCGGATGCCCGGGCTCCACAGGCGGCCGGAGTCGTCCAGCTGCTTGGGCTGCAGGGCCCAGGATTCGCCCTCCTCGAGCTGGGTGAGGCCGCGGCGCAGCTTCTCCCCCGGCTCCTCGATGACCGGGCCCATCTGGGCACGGGCGTCGTCCGGGTAGGCCACGTGCAGGGAGGAGGCGGCGTCCAGCAGCTGACGGTGGAAGCGCTCGGAGGTGGCCACCGAACCGACGAGCACCACCAGGGACGAGGCGGAGCACTTCTGGCCGGCGTGGCCGAACGCGGAGTTCACCACGTCCTTGGTGGCCAGGTCCAGGTCCGCGGACGGGGTGACGATCAGGGCGTTCTTGCCGGAGGTCTCGGCCAGCAGGTCCAGGTCCGGGCGCATGGACTTGAACAGCTGGGCGGTCTCGTAGCCGCCGGTGAGGATGAGGCGCTCCACGGACGGGTGGGTGACCAGCGCGGTGCCGACCTCCTTCTCGTCCTCGTCCGCCATGGTGACCAGGCGGACCAGGTCCTCCGGGTCGATGCCGGCCATCGGGCCGTCCGCGGCGAACGCCGCGGAGGCACGCAGGCCCTCGATGATGTGCTCCCAGGCCACGGCGCCGGTGCGCTCGGACTGCGGGGCGGGCTTGAACACCACCGGGGAGCCGGCGCCGAGCGCGGCCATGACGCCGCCGACCGGGATGGCCACCGGGAAGTTCCACGGCGGGATCACCAGGGTCAGCTTCACCGGGATGGCGCGGGCGCCCTCCACCTGGTCCAGGCCGCGGGCCAGCCGGGCGTAGTAGTGGGCGAAGTCCACGGCCTCGGAGACCTCGGGGTCGCCCTGGTCCAGGGACTTGCCGGTCTCCGAGCCGGCGACCTCGAGCAGGCGGCCGCGGGCGGCGTGCAGGGCACGGCCCACGGAGTCCAGGGCCTCGGCGCGCTGCTCGCCGGTGAGCTTCCGCCAGGTCTTGCCGGCCTTCTCAGCGCGGGCGATCGCGTCCTCCGCGCCAGAGGCGGTGGTGACGCGGTGGGCGTCCACGGCCTCGGTGCCGAGGGTCGAGCCCGGGATGGCCTCGATGATCTGCCGGGCCCAGGCGCGGTTGCCCGGCAGGGACGGGTCGGTGTCCGGAGTGTTGGCGAAGCCGTCCACCGGGGCCGGGGTGTCGCCGTCGATGTGACGGGAGCGGTCCTGGCCGCGGGAGGGCTGCGGGATCTCGGTGTCCATCTGCTCGAGGGAGGCGAGGAAGCGGTGCCGCTCGCGCTCGAACAGCTCCGGATCCGAGTCCAGGTCGAACACCGCGGACATGAAGTTCTCGGAGGAGGCGCCCTCCTCGAGGCGGCGGACCAGGTAGGAGATCGCCACGTCGAACTCGCCCGGCTTGACCACCGGGGTGTAGAGCAGCAGGGACCCGACGTCCTTCTTCACGGCCTCGGCCTGGCCGGTGGCCATGCCCAGCAGCATCTCGAACTCGACCTCCGGCGGGATGCCGCCGGCCTCGGCCACGCCGTTCGGCTGCTCCGTGGACAGCCCGCGGCGCTTCACGAGCTGGTGGGCCAGGGCGATGTCGAAGAGGTTGTGGCCGGCCACGCCGATGCGCACGTTCTGCACGTGCTCCTGGGTGAGGGCGTAGTTGAGGACGCGCTTGTAGTTGGTGTCCGCCTCCTGCTTGGAGGCCACGGTGGCCAGGGACCAGCCCATGAGGGAGGCCTGCATCTGCTCCATCGGCAGGTTGGCGCCCTTGACCACGCGGACCTTCACGGGGGCGCCGCCGTCGGCGACGCGGCGGGCGGACCACTCCTGCAGCCGGATCATGGCGGACATGGCGTCCGGCAGGTAGGCCTGCAGCACGATGCCGGCCGGGTAGTCCTTCAGCTCCGGCTGGGACAGCAGCTCGGTGAAGACGTTCAGGGTGAGGTCGAGGTCGTGGTACTCCTCCATGTCCAGGTTGATGAAGGTCTTCTTCTCCTTCGCCAACAGGTACAGCGGAGTCAGGCGCTCGGTGATCTCCTCCACGGCCTCGTCGAACGCGTAGGGGGCGTGCGGGGCGGTGGCGGCGGAGACCTTCACGGACACGTAGTCCACGTCGTCGCGGCGCACGAGGTCCGCGATGCCGTCCAGGCGGCGGTCGGCCTCGCCCTTGCCGAGGATGGCCTCGCCGAGCAGGTTGATGTTCAGGTGGGTCTTCTCGTCCCGCAGCGAGGCGATGGCCTTGGTGAGCTGCTTGTCCCGGGCGTCCACGATCAGGTGGGAGACCATCTCGCGCAGCACGCGGCGGGCGGTGGGCACGGCGACCTGCGGGACGAGCGGGGCCACGCGGCCGCCGACGCCGAACACGGCCTTCAGGGCCGGCGGCAGGAACTGCGGGGACTCCTGGGCGAGCTCGCGCAGGGCGCGGGCGGCGATGGCCGGGTCCTCCGGGCGCACCACGTGGTCCACGAAGCGCACGATGAAGTCCAGGCCGCCCGGCTCCTTGAGCGCGCCGGCGAGCTGGGTGGCGGCGAAGTCGGCCTTGTGGCCGAGTGCCTCCTCCAGCCAGGTGCGGACCTGGGCGATGGCGTCGTCTGCGGAGGCGTGCAGGTCGGCGGGGTCCGGGATGCCTCCGGTGGCGGCGAGGAGGCGCTCGAGGTCGTCGTGGTCCTGGGCGGAGAAGGTCTCGGTCATCTTCCCACTGTGTCCGGTCGATCCGGGCTGAGGCAATTCGGGGAGGACGCTGTGACGCAAGTGTTCACTCAGGGCGGGAGAACAGGTGACATGGGCCACGGGTTCCCCTGCGGAGGGAGGAGGGGAGGCTTCCCGACGACGGCCGCTCGCCTGGCGCTGCTGCTCGCGTCGAACCAGAGAGAGTGGCCGGCCTCATGCGCCGAACCAGAGAGAGTGGCCGGCCTCATGCGCCGAGCCAGAAGCTTCGGCTGCTTCGCGGCCACCGGAAGTGCCCACTTTCTCTGGGTCGACGCGGTCCCACCCCCGTCTCAGCGTCGAACCAGAAGAATCGGCCAGTTGACACCCCGCCCAAGGCACCGAACTTTCTGGTTCGCCGAGCCAGAGAGTGTGGCCCGGCACCGCCACCCTCGCGATCTCGCACCCCCATCTCGTCCTCACACACCGCCGACCTGTCCTGCACAGCGAACCGATCTCCCGCAGGCCTCCACAGATCCTCGTCACCCCCCTCTGCCGGCCTGCGTGGACCCGGCACGCTGGCGATATGCCAATGCCCGCCACCCCGTTGCCCGCTGCACTCCCGACCCTGTTCACCGTCGCGGAGGCCACAGCCCTGGAGGTCCGTCGCAACCGCCTCCGCGCCGACGACCTCGCCAGCCCCTACTGGGGCATCCGCTTCCGCCGAGACGCCCCACCCTCATACGCCGACCAGGTCAGGCTCCTGCAGCGCCTCTCCCCCGCATCTGTGGCCACCCACCAGACCGCCGCCGTCCTCTGGGGCCTGTGGCTCCCCGGCAGCCTCGAACCGCGAGATGATGATGACATCCACCTCTCCCGCCATCGCAGCAACGGCGGCACCCCACGCCGCGTCGGAGTCAAGGGGCATGAGTTGAAGAGCGCTGCGGGCATCACCGAGGTCGACGGCATCCGGCTGACCTCACCGGCGCACACTTGGATCGACCTCGCCGGACAGACCCGCCTTCTCGACGACCTCGTGGCCTGCGGCGACAGCCTCCGGCAGCGCCCGGACGGTCCTGGGGCCGAGAAGTCACGGTTCGCCTTTCCCCTCGCCGAGCCGGCCGACGTCATCGGGGCGCTCGCAGATCGGCGTGGGCGCCGCGGTGTCCGCCTCGCCCAGAAGGCCTGGGAGCTCGTCCGCTCTGGCGTGGACTCGATTCCAGAGACCCGCATCCGGCTCATGGCCGTGGACCACGGCTTCCCGGAACCCGCGGTGAATCCCCGGATCCGACTGAAGGACGGACGCATCGTCCGCCCCGACCTGGCGTGGGAGAAGCTCAAGATCTGCATCCAGTACGACGGCGACTACCACCGGTCCCCTGAGCAGTTCCGCAAGGACATCGAACGGGATCGCCGCATGCAGGCCGAGGGGTGGATCGTCATCCGCGCGGCGGGCTCTGCCCTCACGCGAGACGGTGGGCTCGCCCTCATGGCGGACCTCGCGGCGGCGTTCGCGAGCCGAGGCGTCCGCGCCTGACGGCCATTTCTCCTCTCTCGGTGGTCCCAGACCGACCTGCGGAGCAATCGGGCCGCGCGCCGAGCCAGAGGGTGTAACTCGCCAAACCAGAGAGTGTGGCTCGCCGAACCAGAGGGTGTGACTCGCCAACCCAGAGAGTGTGGCTCGCCGAACCAGAGGGCGTGACTCGCAGAACCAGAGAGTTCAGCGCACCGAGCCAGAAGGAGTGGGCACTTCACCGGTCCATGAACCGTCCAGATTCTCTGGCTCGCCGAACCAGAAGAATCGGCCCCTTCATCCACTCTCGAAGCTGCCGAACTCTCTGGGTCGGCGCGGGGTCACTCCTTCCCGACGACGGCCGCTCCCCCACCGCAGCCACGTCGCCTCAGCGTCCGGTCGGCGTCACGTCACCGGGAAATCGGTCCCGCGGCCACGTCGCCTCAGCGTCCGGTCGGCAGCAGTGCCCGGGCGGCGGTGACGGCCAGGGCGATCAGCAGGACGATGAGGATCCCGTCCGCGGCGATGTAGAACAGGTGCGTCATCGACCCTCCGGCGGACTGCCCCGCGAGCACGGCGTCCGTGCGGACGTTGAGGATCGGCCGGATGACGAGGACCTTCACGGCGTAGACCGCCAGGATGCCGGCGGACCAGCCCCAGAGTGGGCGCTTCGCCGGACGCCCGGCCGTCCTCAGCAGCGCCACCACGAGCACCGCGGCCAACACGAGTTCCACGAGGTTCATGGCGAAGAACACCCGGCGCCCGATGCCCAGCCCCAACGGGATGGTGATGCCCGGGGCGGTGAACTTCAGCGGCGCCTCGATCAGGGAGATGCCCGTCAGCAGCCCCAGCCACAGGCCCGGGATCAGCAGCAGCGCCGCGCGCCAGCCCCGGGGGCCTGCGGCCGCATCCTCCAGCCACCGGCCCAGGCCCGACGGGCCGGGTGTCGGCGCGTCCTGCCTCCCTCCATCGCCGACCCCCGGGGCCCGACCCCCGGAGACGCCGTCATGGCGCGGTGCATCAGGTCGGGAGGAACGGCTGGAGAACGGCTCTGCTTCCATGCCGCCAATCTTACCTGGCGGATGCTGCATTTCTTTCAGTCTCCACACCCCCGAGCCGGGCCCGCAGCACCAGCACCACGGCGATCCCCGCCGCGTAGAGCCCGCCCATGACCCACCAGCCGAGCGTGAAGTGGCCGGTGGCCGCAAGCACGGCGCCCATGACGATCGGACCGAGCGAGAAACCGGCGAACATGCCCATGGAGTTCACGCCGGAGGCCGCACCGATCCGCTGCCTCGGCACGAGGAACAGCAGGAACGCGTTGAGCACCACGTTGGTGCCGAGCGCGGTCATCCCGTGCACGGCGGCGGCCGCCCACAGCAGCCACCCGGCATGCAGCTCCGCGGCGACCACCAGCAGCACGGTGGAGCCGATGGCTCCGGCCCCGATCATGATCAGCAGCGTGGTCGGCCGGTCTCCGGCGTCCATGCGTCGGCCCCACGCGATGCGGGAGAGCACGCCCACCACGCCGGCCACCGCCACCGCCGCCCCCGCGAGGACCACCGGGAAGTCCAGCTCCCGGACGGCGAACAGCGCCAGGTACACGTTGGCCGCCTGGGTGCCCAGACCCATGAGGAACGCGATCGCCGCAGTCAGCCACACGGCCCCGGGCAGTCGCTCGGCGCCGCGCTTCGGACCCTCCGCAGGTTCCTCGTCTGGGACCTTCCCCGGCGTCCGGCCGACCACACGCACGGCGACGGCCCACAGCACGCCGGCCACCAGTGCTGCACCGAGGGCTGCACCGGGCCACCCGAAGGCCAGGGCGACGGCGGGGAAGAACAGTCCGGCGAAGAGCTGGGATGCCTGCACGCCGGACTGCTTCACGCCGATCCAGCTGGTCTTCCTGCCGGGTGGCGCCTCGGCCAGGATGATGCGGTTCGTGGTGGGGTTGGCGATCGCCTGCGTCGGACCGACGAGAGCGGCCGCCACGAGCAGCACGGCGTAGTGCTGGGCGAAGGCGGCACACACGAGGGCCAGTGCGGAGCCGCCGAAGACGATGGCGAGCTGGGTGCGCACGGAGAGCCGGTCCGCGAGCCGTCCGAGCCACAGGGAGGTCAGCGCGGCGGTGACGAACACCACGGACACCACGGAGCCGAGGAGCCCATCCGGGATGCCGAGCCGCTCCACCACCAGGGCGGAGGACGCGGAGACGCCGTAGTTGAACAGCGGACCCACCGCCATGACCCCGACGAGGACGGCGAGGACGGCCCCGCCTCGCGCCGGTGCCACAGGCGCCCGTCCCGCCGTCCCGGTCGCCTGTGCAGGCCTCTGCGTCGGTGTCGCGGAGGCTCTTCCCCGGGTGCCCACGGTCCTGCTCAGGCCTGCTCAGGCCTTGCGGGCGCCGGGGTCGTCGTCCACGTCCCGCGTGAACGGCAGCTCGAACTCGGTGCCCCGTCGCAGGTCCGCGTGGGTCTCCGGGTCCGTCTCGGCCAGTGCGGCTGCCTCGGAGTCGCGGCGCGGCGGGCGCCCTGCCCCTGCGCCTGGACCGCCACGGGCGCGTCCGGGGACTCGGCCACGGCGGTCTGCTCGGCCCGGACCTGCTCCTGCTCGGCGGTGGTGGGCGGCGTCTCCCCGGTCCGCTCCCGCTCGGTTGCGGCGCGGTCCCGCTCTGCCGCCGCGGCCACCGCCTTGTCCTTGGCCTTCTGTTCCTTATGGCGGCGTTGCAGGAGCTGGGGCAGGTGGAACCGCTCCATGCCCTTGAGGTCCGCGGCGATGAACACGTTGAGCCAGCGTGCGTGCGGGTCCGCGTCGATCAGGATCGCCTTGACCAGCAGCGTGGCCGGCAGCGCGAGGATGGCGCCGAGGGGTCCCAGCACCCAGGCCCAGAAGAGCAGGGAGATGAAGGAGACGGTGGGGATGACGCCCACGGCGTCTCCGGCGACCTTCGGCTGAATGATGGACTGCAGCACGAAGTTCAGCACGGAGTAGCTGACCACCACGGCGATGAACGCGGGCCAGCCGCCCTCCACCAGTCCGAGCAGCGCCGGCGGAATCAGGCCGATCACGAAGCCGATGTTCGGGATGTAGTTGGTGAGGAAGCTGAACACGCCCCACACCAGGGCCAGCGGGACCCCGATGATCACCAGGGCCACCACGTCCAGGACCGCCACGATCAGGCCGAAAACGGTGGTCACGAGCCAGTAGCGGCGCACGCCGTGGGCGAAGGAGGTCAGGGCGTCCCCGAGCTCGTCCCGGGCGGTGTTGAGCAGGTGCACGCGGCGCTCCACGCCCATGGAGTCCATGGCGAGGAAGAACATGGACATCACCACGGTCAGCAGCAGGCCGAGCACGGCCCAGGTGTTGGTGGCGATGGTGGTCAGCGTGCTCACTGCGGCGCCGGAGACGTCCTTCCAGTCGACCGCGTTGACCTGCTGCTGGACGACCTCCGGGGACAGGCCCCATGCCACCATCTGGTCCGTGACACCTGTGACCAGCCCCTGCACCTCGGCGGTGTACTGAGGGAGGGCGTCCACGAGCTCGAGGATGGACCAGAGCAGCAGGCCCACGAACGCGGACAGCACGGCGGCCACCAGGAGCACGGACACGGTGGCCCCGAGGACCGGGTGCAGGCCGCGGCGGGTCAGCCACGCCTGCACCGGGTAGACCACGATCACGAAGTTCAGGCCCAGGAACACCGGCGCGATGACCTGGGCCAGCCCCTGCACGAACTGCACGGTGATGACCAGGCCGGCGGCGATGAGCACGAGCACGAGCATGCGCGGCCACAGCCGGTGGGGGCGGGAGGTGTTCCACTCCGACTCGATGGAGCGGCTCTTCTGCCGCCGGGCTCGCTGGGGGCCCGGGTGGGATCCGCCCGGAAGACCGTCCTGGTGCGCCGCACCGGGGTGCGCGCTGTAGCTCGCCTCGCTCACGTGAGGCAGTGTACGGGGCGCGGCGGACGCGGTAGGCGAGGGAGCCGTCGTCGTGGTGACCGATGACGGGGCGCAGCGCGCCCGCTCCCCTTCCCGACGACGGCCGCGCACCCCCGGCTGTCCCCGCACCTGTCCAGGCGGTAGGGTGGAGCGCACATCGACAGGGGAGCGCCGAGACGGCGCTGAGAGTGCGCGGCGAAGGCGCAGACCCTCGAACCTGCTCCGGCTCACACCGGCGAAGGAAGTCGAGAACCTCTCATCCCGGTTGCCTCGCACCCCCATCCGGGCGTGGGCGTCCGGGCCCCTCCCCCACCGCAGGAGGCAGAGACACCGATGTCCACCACCACCCGTTCCCGCACGGCCGCGATCGGCCTGACCGCCGTGGCCGCCCTGGCCCTGTCCGCCTGCTCCGTGGCGGACCAGACCTCCGGGGGCAGCTCCGAGGACAAGGGCTCCGACGCCCCGCAGAAGACGGTCACGATCATGACCCACGACTCCTTCGAGCCCCCGAAGGAGCTGCTGGCCAAGTTCACCGAGGAGACCGGCTACGAGCTGAAGACCACCGCCCCCGGAGACGCCGGCACCGTGGTCAATCAGCTGCTGCTGGCCAAGGACTCCCCCACCGTGGACGGCGTCTACGGCGTGGAGGACCACTCCACGCACACCCTGATCGACGGCGGCGTCCTGGCGGACGTGCAGCCGGAGGACCTCCCGGCCTCCGCCGAGGAGAAGGTGGTGGACGGGAAGATGATCCCGATCGACCAGGGCCAGGTCTGCGTGAACGTGGACCACGAGTGGTTCGAGCAGGAGGGCAGGGACGAGCCGACGGGGCTGGAGGACCTGGCAGAGCCGGAGTACGCGGAGCTGCTGGTGGTCACGGACCCGGTCACTTCCTCCCCCGGCCTGGCGTTCCTGGCCGCCACGGCCGAGGCCGAGGGCGAGGACGGCTGGAAGGACTGGTGGACGAAGGCCCTGGACGGCGGCACCAAGGTGGCCGCCTCCTGGTCCGACGCCTACTACACGGACTTCTCCGGCGGCGAGGGCAACGGCGAGTACCCGCTGGTGCTGTCCTACTCCTCCTCCCCGGCCTACGCGCCGACCACCGGCGTCGTGGAGGGCACCTGCACCCCGCAGACCGAGTTCGCCGGTGTGGTGGAGGGCGCGAAGAACCCGGAGGGGGCCAAGGCGTTCATCGACTTCATGCTCTCGGAGGAGTTCCAGAAGGCGTTCCCGGAGTCCATGTACATGTACCCGATCGACGACTCGGTGGAGCTGCCCGAGGAGTGGGCGAATCACGCGCAGATGGTGGAGGACCCCATCACCCCGGACCCGAAGCGGGTGGCCGAGCAGCGCGAGCAGTGGCTGAAGGACTTCACCGCCCTGCGCGAGGACCGCTGATCGCGTGACCGCGCTGCCCGTTCCCCGACGACGGCCGCGCACCCGGCCGTCCGGGGACGGGCTGGGTGTGTGGTGGCTGCTGGCGGCGGTCCTGCCGCTGGGCTTCCTCGCCGTCTTCTTCCTGTGGCCCGTGGGGGCCATGTTCCTGCGCGGGGTCACCGCGGACGGCGCCCTGGACCTCACCGCGTTCGGCGAGGTGCTGGCCCGGGAGCGCACCTGGCGGATCCTGGGGCACACCCTGGGGATGGCGGCGGCCGGCACCGCCGTCTCGGTGGCCGTGGGTCTGCCGGCGGCGTTCGTGCTCTACCGGCGCACGTTTCCGGGCCGGGACGCGCTGCGGGCCGTGGTGACCGTGCCGTTCGTGCTGCCCACCGTGGTGGTGGGCGTGGCGTTCCGTGCGCTGCTGGCCCCCGGCGGGCCGCTGGGGTTCCTCGGCCTGGACCAGACCACCACGGCGGTAGTGCTGGCCATGGTGTTCTTCAACGTCTCCCTGGTGGTGCGCCAGGTGGGCGGCCTCTGGTCCGTGCTGGACCGCGGCAGGCCGAGGCGGCGGCCGCGCTGGGGGCCTCGCCGTGGCGGGCGTTCCGCACGGTGACGCTGCCGCAGCTGGGGCCGGCGGTGGCCTCGGCCGCGTCCCTGGTGTTCCTGTTCTGCTGCTCGGCGTTCGGGATCGTGCAGACCCTCGGCCGCCCCGGGGTGGGGACCCTGGAGACGGAGATCTGGGTGCAGACCTCCGTCTACCTGGACCTGAAGGTGGCCGCGGTGTTCTCCGTGCTGCAGCTGCTGGTGGTGCTCGCGGCGATCGGCCTCTCCTCCGCCGCCTCCGCGCGGACCGTGCGCGCGCTGCGGATCCGGGACGCCCACGCGACCCCGCTGGGCCGGCGGGACTGGGCGCCGGCGCTGGTCACCGGGCTGGCGGCGGCGCTGATCCTGCTGCCGCTGGGCTCCCTGCTGATCCGGTCCTTCCACTCCTCCGAGGGGTGGGGTCTGCGCAACTACCGGCTGCTGGCGGAGAGCTCCGGGGCCGGGTTCGCCGGCGGCACCACGGTGCTGCAGGCCCTGGAGCACTCGGTGAAGATCGCCGGGGACGCCACCCTGTTCACCCTGCTGGCCGGCATCCCACTGGCCCTGCTGCTGACCCGGCCGTTCAGCACGGCCGGCGCCCGGCGGGCGCAGCGGTGGCTGGACGGTGCGGTGATGCTGCCGCTGGGGGTGTCCGCGGTGACGGTGGGCTTCGGGTTCGTGGTGTCCCTGCAGCTCGTGCTCCCGGACCTGGCCCGGTCCGGGGCCCTGGTTCCGCTGGCGCAGGCCGTGGTGGCCCTGCCGCTGGTGGTGCGCACCCTGGTGCCGGTCCTCGGCGCCGTGGACCACCGGCTGCGCGAGGCCGCCGGGACCTGGGGGGCCGGTCCGTGGCGGGTGCTGCTGACGGTGGACGGCCCCGTGCTGCTGCGCGCGGTGGGCCTGGCCGCCGGCTTCGCGTTCGCGGTGTCCCTGGGCGAGTTCGGGGCCACGAGCTTCCTGGCGAGCCCGGACTATCAGACGCTGCCGATCGTGATCGTGAAGCTGCTGGGCCGCCCCGGGGCGGACAACTACGGGATGGCCCTGGCCGGCGCGGTGGTGCTGGCGTGGTGACCGCCACCGTGATGGTGGTGTGCGAACGGCT
Organism: Micrococcus sp. LASM2_SD2; assembly: GCF_057364565.1. NCBI lineage: Bacteria > Bacillati > Actinomycetota > Actinomycetes > Micrococcales > Micrococcaceae > Micrococcus > Micrococcus sp. LASM2_SD2. The sequence continues at coordinate 14,715 of NZ_JBNFOB010000025.1, forward strand.
GCGCCCGCGCGGTGCCGCCGGGACGGGAGGAGCATGGTGAGCATGGAGGACGCGCACGACGGCCGGCGAACGGCCGGGGAGGTCCGGCCCGGAACGGAGGGGAATGGAACGGCCGGGCATCGAACGCCCGGGCCCGGTGCCGCCGGGCACGGTGCCGCCCTGGTCCTGGAGGAGGTGACGGTGTCCTATCCGGACGGCACCGCTCCCGTCTCCGGTGTGGACCTGACGCTGGCGCCGGGCGAGGTGACGGCGCTGCTGGGCGCCTCCGGATCCGGGAAGTCCACGCTGCTGCGCGGCATCGCCGGACTGGAGCGCGTGAGCGTGGGCCGGGTTCTGCTGGACGGCACGGACGTCACAGCCGTCCCCACACACCGCCGCGGCGTGGGCATGGTGTTCCAGGACGGGCAGCTGTTCCCGCACCGTTCCGTGGCCCGGAACGTGGCCTACGGCCTGGAGTCCGCGAAGGTCCCGCGCGCCGAACGTGCCGCACGGGTGGCCGAGATGCTGCGCCTGGTGGACCTGGAGGAGTTCGGGGACCGGCCGGTGCAGACGCTCTCCGGCGGCCAGGCCCAGCGGGTGGCCCTGGCCCGCTCGCTGGCGCCCTCCCCGCGGGTGCTGCTGCTGGACGAGCCGCTCTCCGCCCTGGACCGGGACCTGCGCGAGCACCTGGCCGCGCAGATCCGGCGGATCCTCAAGGCCACGGGCACCACGGCCGTGCACGTCACCCATGACCACGAGGAGGCCGCGGCCTCGCGGACCGGGTGGTCCGCCTGCAGGGCGACGGCTCGGTCACCGCCGCCTGACGCCTCCCCCCCCGGGGCGGTGTTCCCTCGGCTCGGCACCGCTGCTGCGCGGCCGCCGGACGCCTCCCCTGGGCGGTCCGGCCGCGCCGGCGGCCCACGGACCACACCGTGGCGTGATGCGGGTCGGGGTTCGCACTGGGCGTAGGTTCGGCCGTGGAACTGCACAGACCCCCGCCGACTGGACTATCTTCAACGGGTGATGACTGTCCCGGACGCGCCCCGTGCACGCGGTCGACTGACCGCGGACGAGGTCGTGGATGCGGCCGTGTCCATCCTTCAGGACTTCGGCATGGGGGACCTGTCCATGCGTCGGGTCGCCTCGGTGCTGGGCGTGCAGGCCTCTGCCCTGTACTGGCATGTCCCCAACAAGCAGACGCTGCTGGCCCGCGTGGCCGACCGCATCGTGGCGGACGCGGAGCGCGCCGTGCGCTCCCGGCGGCTGGAGGATGTGGAGGAGGTGGCCGCAGCGGCCGAGGCGACGCTGCTGCGCCACCGGGACGGGGCCGACGTCGTGCTCTCCTCCCTGGCCCTGGGGCTGGGCGGCGGAGCGCTGCACAGGATGTTCGTGGAGGCCGCCGGCTCGGCCGCGGCGGCGAAC
>NZ_JBNFOB010000026.1:0-16035 GCF_057364565.1 Micrococcus sp. LASM2_SD2
CCGCCCCCGTCCGTCCGGCGGGTGCCGCCGGGAGGCTGCCCGCCGTGCCCGCCGTTCCCAGCACGGCCGCGTAGGCCACCACGGGGCCGACCATCACCGGGTCTGCACGTGGCACCACCAGCGTCAGCCCGGCCGCGGCGAGGCCCACATGGAGCAAGGACTTCCTCGTCCCCAGCCAGCTGCGGCGCCGGTGCGGCCAGAGCGCCGTCACGGAGAACAGGTGCGCCACCAGGAAGGAGCAGAGCAGCAGCAGGAAGGCGTCCTCGGACTGCGCTGCGATGTCCCCGACCGCGGAGAACGCCAGACCCAGCGCCCACAGCCAGCCGGAGCGGTGCTTCAGGCAGCCGTGCAGGGCGAGCACCACGATCAGCGGCGGCGTGTAGAACCAGCGACCGGCGTGCGGGTTCGAACGCCCGGCGGCCTCGGCCCCCATCGTCGCGGCGGCCCCGCCGAGCGAGAGGGCTGCACCACCCCAGAACGCAGCGGGCAGGGAGCGGAAGGCGGGCCGGACCACGGACGGCGAGGGCGCCGTCGTCGCGAGACAGGTGCGGTGGGGAGGCATCCTCCGATCCTGCCACGCCCGGCTCGCCGAACCAGAGGAAGCGGTCACTTCCCCCGCCCGGGAAGCGGCCACTTCTTCTGGTTCGCGGCGCCACACTCTCTGGTTCGGCGTGCCCAAGGCACGAGCCCAGAGCATCAGGCACGCCTCCGGTTCCTTGGCATGGCTGCCCCATCCCGGTTGACTGAGGGCATGACGAGCTTGGACATGGACCATGTCGGCCGTCTCGAGCGCGACGGGTGGGACGCACTCTGCCGTTCTGAGGGCGCCGACTTCTACGGCGAGATGATGGCCGATGACGGGGTCATGATCCTCGTCAACGGCGCTGTTCTCGACCGTGACGCTGTGAGGGCCTCATTGGATTCAGCGCCCGCGTGGGACGGATACGAGATCACGGACGAGCACCTGATCCCCGCCGGGCCCTCGGCCGCCACCCTCGTCTATCGGGCGAAGGCCCATCGGGGCGACGAGGACCCCTTCGAGGCCGTCATGTCCAGCACGTACGCACTCGTCGCAGGCTCGACCCGACTCACGGTGTACCAGCAGACCACCGCCACGCACTGATCTCAGCGATACGGCGGCCAGGTTCCGTTCAGTCGCCGCGGGTGCACCTTCATGCCGTTGCCGCCTGGGCGGCTGTCCAGAATGCGGACTGCCCGTTACCCTGATCCCGACCATTGCAGATTGTGACCGCCATCACCTACCCCTCTCGGCGGTCCGGGACGCGAGAGGCGGACGGCACCTCCATGACCATCTTCCCCGCCACCACGGACCATGAAGAGACCACCGGCGAGCGCCCGGTCACGATCTTCGGCCCGGACTTCCCGTTCGCCTTCGACGACTGGATCTCCCACCCGGACGGTCTCGGCTCGATCCCCAAGGAGGCGCACGGCAGGGAGGTGGCGATCGTCGGCGCCGGGCTGTCCGGCATGGTGGCCGCCTACGAGCTGATGTCCCTGGGGCTGCGCCCGGTGGTCTACGAGGCCACGCAGATCGGCGGGCGCCTGCGCACGCATCGCTTCCCGGGGGACGGCGGCGTCACCGCGGAGCTGGGCGGCATGCGCTTCCCCATCTCCGGCACGTCCTTCTTCCACTACGTCGACCGCCTCGGCCTCACCCACCGCCCGTTCCCGAACCCGCTGACGGAGGCGGCGCGCTCCACGGTGATCGACATCGGCGGCCAGACCCACTACGCGCGCACCGCCGAGGACCTGCCGGAGCACTTCACCGCCATCTCCCAGGCCTGGGCGCACGCCCTGGAGGAGATCGGCTTCCCCGAGCTGCAGGAGGCCATCCGCAACCGGGACACCGCGGAGCTCAAGCGCCGCTGGAACGAGCTCGTGGCGGACTGGGACGACCGCACGTTCTACGACTTCATCGCCTCCTCCACCGCGTTCAGGAACCTGAGCTTCCGGGACCGGGAGGTGTTCGGAGTGGTCGGCTTCGGCACCGGCGGCTGGGACTCGGACTTCCCGAACTCGATGCTGGAGATCCTGCGCGTGGTCCTCACCAACTGCGATGAGAACCAGCGGCTGATCGAGGGAGGCGTGGACCGGCTGCCCCAGGGCCTGTGGACGCTGCCGGCCCGCTCCACCTCGCCGTGGCCGGAGGGCACCACGCTGGCCTCGCTGCACGGCGGCTCCACCCTCCCGGCGGTCGCGAAGGTCACCAAGGACGCGACCGGCCGCTTCGAGGTCACGGACCGCTGGGGCGTGACCCGCACGCACGACGCGGTGGTGGCCACCTGCCACTCCTGGCTGCTGACCACGGAGATCGACTGCGACGAGTCCCTGTTCTCCCAGGACCTGTGGATGGCGCTGGACCGCACCCGCTACATGCAGTCCTCGAAGACCTTCGTGATGGTGGACGAGCCGTTCTGGCTGGAGCAGGACCCGGAGACCGGCCGGGACCGGATGTCCATGACCCTGACGGACCGCCTGACCCGCGGCACCTACCTCTTCGACGACGGCCCCGGGAAGCCGGCCGCGATGTGCCTGTCCTACTCCTGGATGTCCGACTCGCTGAAGATGCTCCCGCACTCTGTGGACCGGCGCGTGGAGCTGGCGCTGTCCGCGCTGGAGAAGATCTACCCGGACCTGGACATCCGCAGCCACATCGTGGGCGAGCCTGTGACAGTGTCCTGGGAGGACGACCCGTACTTCCTCGGCGCGTTCAAGGGCGCCCTGCCGGGCCACTACCGGTACAACCACCGCATGTACACCCACTTCATGCAGCAGGACCTGCCGGAGGCCGAGCGGGGCATCTTCCTCGCCGGGGACGACGTCTCCTTCACCCCCGCCTGGGCCGAAGGCGCCGTGCAGACCGGCCTCAACGCGGTGTGGGGCGTGATGGCCCACTTCGGCGGTGCCTCCCACGAGTCCAACCCGGGCCCCGGGGACGTGTTCGCCGACCTCGCCCCCGTGGACCTCGGGGACTGATCGTCATGCGTGTGGCCGTGTGGCAGCCTGCTCCGCAGCCGCGGGACCCGGAGGGTGCGCTGGAGCGCCTGGACGCGGTGCTGGGCCGTGCCGCGGAGGCGGGCGCGGACGTGCTGGTGGCCCCGGAGATGCTCACCAGCGGCTATGACATCTCCGCCGCGGATACCCGCGCCCTGGCCGAGCCTGCGGACGGGCCCACCTCCCGGCGGGTGCGGGAGCTGTCCGCCCGTCACGGGGTGGCGGTCGCCTACGGCTTCCCGGAGCTCGGGCTTGGCGACGACGGCCCCTCACCTGCCGCTGACCCCTCACCCGGGTCGTCGGCCGGGCCCTCGAATGGCTCCGGCGGCGGGGTGCGCGGCGAGGCCGCCACGGACGACCGCCCCCCGGCTGCGGCGACGCCGATCTACAACTCGGCCAACCTGGTGGACGGGGACGAGCTGCTGCTGACCCACCGGAAGATGCAGCTGTTCGGGGAGCTGGACCGGGCACGGTTCACCCCGGGCCCCTCGGCGCCGGACGTGGTGTGCCTGCGCGGCCGAGCGGTGTCCCTGCTGATCTGCTTCGACGTGGAGTTCCCGGAGGCCGTCCGCGCGGCCGCCCACACGGGCGCGGACCTGGTGCTGGTCCCGACCGCGAACATGCGCGGGTTCGAGTCCGTGAACCGGGTGCTGGTGCCGGCCCGGGCGATCGAGAACGGCGTGACCGTGGCCTACGCCAACTGGGTGGGCACCGAGGGCGGCCAGGACTACTGCGGGCTGTCCGCGGTGGCCGCCCCGGACGGCACCGTGCGGTGGGCCGCCGAGGACGGCGAGGACCTCGTGGTGACGGACGCCCCGGAGCCCACCCTGCGCGGCGGAGACGACGACCACCTCTCCCTTCTGCGCCGGGACCTGTTCGGCTGATCGGCCCCACCCTCGCCACGACCGACTCGCACCGGTCAGGACGACGGCGGGGCCGTCGTCGGGAGGATCAGGTCCCCGGACGGACTCCGTCCGTTCGGATCACGGGTAGAGGCCGCGCAGGACGTGGGCCTCGGCCACGCGCTCCACGGCGGTGACCATGGCGGCCTCGCGCAGGGAGGTGCCGTGCTTCTCCGCGGTGGCGATCAGGCGGCTCCAGGCGCCGGTCATGCGGCGCTCCAGCTTCTCGTTCACCTCGTCCAGGGACCACCAGTAGGACTGGTTGCCCTGCACCCACTCGAAGTAGGACACGATCACGCCGCCGGCGTTGGCGAGGATGTCCGGGACGACCATCACGCCGGCCTCGTTGAGGATGCGGTCGGCCTCGCCGGTGGTGGGGCCGTTGGCGCCCTCCACGACGATGGTGGCCTTCACGTCCGCGGCGTTGTCCTCGGTGAGCACGCCCTCCACGGCGGCCGGGACCAGCAGGTCCACGTCCATGGTGAGCAGGTCCGCGGCCTCGAGCGGCTCGGTGCCCGGGCAGTCGACCACGGAGCCGGTCTCCGCCACATGCTTCTGCAGGGCGCCGAAGTCCAGGCCCTCGGCGTTCTGCACGGCGCCGTACTGGTCCCCGACGCCGAGGACCTTCACGCCGGCGTCCGTGAGGAACTCCACGGTGCCGGAGCCGACCTTGCCGAAGCCCTGCACGGCGGCGGTGGCCTGCGCCGGGTCGATGTCCTTGTGCTTCAGCGCGGCCAGGGCGATCTGGGTGACGCCGAGCGAGGTGGCGGCTGCGCGTCCCTGCGACCCGCCGAGAGCCACCGGCTTGCCGGTGACGATCTCCGGGACGGTGTGACCCACGGAGACGGAGTAGGTGTCCATCATCCAGGCCATCGTGTTCTCGTCCGTGCCCACGTCCGGGGCCGAGATGTCCTTGTCCGGGCCGATGATCGGCATGATCTCGGAGGTGTACCGGCGGGTCACGCGCTCCAGCTCGTCCTCCGAGTAGTCGCGCGGGTCGATGGCCACGCCGCCCTTGGCACCGCCGTAGGGGACGTCCAGCAGCGCACACTTCCAGGTCATCCACATGGCAAGCGCGCGGACCTCGTCCAGGTCCACGGTGGGGGCGAAGCGGGTGCCGCCCTTCGCCGGGCCGCGGGAGAAGTTGTGCTGCACACGGTGGCCGTGGAGGACCTCGACCTCGCCGGAGTCGCGGCGCAGCGGGATCGCCACGGACATCTCACGGCGGGGGCTCTTGAGGATCTCGTGCATGCCATCGTCGTAGCCGAGGGTCTCGATCGCCTTGGCCAGCTGGGCGTGCGCGTTGGCGAGGACGGGCGAGGGGTCGGACGATGCGGTGCTCATCGCGGTGGCATTCCTTCGGGGTCGGGGGCGGAACGGACGCGCGGAGACCACTCGTGACGGCCACCGCGCTGTGGCTCACCCGCGGAACATTAGCGACGGACGACGGGACGGGGCCACCCTTCGGCGGCCCCGTCCCTCTCACTCACCGGAAGCAGTCCTCCACCCTGCGGCACGGCCGGCGGGCGTGGCTCGAGGTCGGGCGGCGGGCGAGCGGGACGGCCCGAGGACTCGTCAGTCCTCCACGGCGAACGCCTCGACGTCCCGCACCGGGCCGGCCACCAGGACGGTGTCCGTGGGCTGCAGGACGTAGTGCCCGGGCGGGAAGCGCCAGCCGGCGCCCTCCTGGACGGCCACCACGCGCATGCCGTGCTCGTCCGCCAGCCCCGCGGCGCGCAGGTCCTGGCCGAGCAGGCGCCGGGGCACCTGGGTGCGGACGATCGCCAGGGCCGGGTCCAGCTGCACGAAGTCCTCCACGGCGCTGCGGACCAGGTGGGCCACACGCCGGCCCATGTCCCGCTCCGGGTGCACCACGTGCTCCACGCCGAGCTGGCGCAGGATCGTCTCGTGGCGGGAGTCGTTGGCCTTGGCCCACAGGTGCGCCGGTTCGAACCGGATCATCAGGGACGAGGTGAGGATGGAGTCGGCGAGGTCTCCGCCGATCGCCACGACGATGTGGTCTGCCTCGTGGACGGACAGCTGCCGCATGGCGACCTCGTCCGTGGTGTCCGCGCGGACCACGTGGGTGAGCACCCCGTTGAGGGACTGCACCACGGCGGGGTCGGAGTCGATGCCCAGGACGTCACAGCCGGCCTCCATGAGCTCGAGCGCGACGCCGCGGCCGAACCGGCCGAGGCCGAGCACGACGACGGTGGAGGCGTCCGACCGACCCATGCGGGCGGCGGCGCCGAAGCGGGGACGACGGTTCTCAGCCAATGAGGGGCCTCTCCTTCGGGAGTTCGAAATGACGGGTGGCGGTGGTCAGGGCCAGGGAGCCGGCCACGACGGCCGGGCCGATGCGGCCCACGAACATCAGGACCATGAGGATCGCCTGGCAGAGTTCCGGCAGGTCCGCGGTGATCCCCGTGGACAGACCCACGGTGCCGAACGCGGACACGCACTCGAACAGCACCTGGTCCGTGGTGAAGCCCGTCATGCCCATGAGCAGGGCGACGGCGACCACCACGCAGGTGGCCGAGAGCATGATGACCGTGATGGCCTCCCGGTGGGTGGACCGGGACAGGCGGCGGCCCATGACGTTCACGGCGGCCTCGCCGCGCAGCTCCGTGACCACGACGGCCAGCAGGACGGCCGCGGTGGTGATCTTGACGCCGCCGGCGGTGCCGGCCGGACCGCCGCCGATGAACATGAGCAGGTCGGTGCCGAGGAGGGTCACCGGGTGCATCTGACCGAAGTCCAGGCTGTTAAAGCCGGCGGTGCGGGTGGTGACGGACTGGAAGAACGCGGCCAGCACCCGCTCCCCCGGCGCCAGCGAGCCGAGGGTGGCCGGGTTGGACCACTCGAGCACCAGGAACATCACGGTGCCTCCGGCCAGCAGCAGCGCCGTGCCCGGCAGGACGAGGCGCGCGGTGAGGCTCCACCGCTCCACGTGGCGCAGGTGATGCCTCAGGGTCAGCACCACGGGCAGGCCGAGGCCGCCGGAGACGATCGCCGCGGCGATGGGCAGGCAGACGAACGGGTCGCCCACGAAGTCCATGAGGTTCGCCGCATGCAGGGCGAAGCCGGCGTTGTTGAAGGCGGAGACCGCGTGGAACAGCCCGTGCCAGACGGCCCTGTGCGGCTCCATCCCGTGCCCGAGCCAGAAGCGCAGGGTCAGGGCCACGAACACGGTGCCCTCGACCAGCGCGGAGAACCCCACCAGGGCGCCGAGCACGCTCGGCATGTCCCCCAGTCCCGGCGTGCGGGCGGCGGCGGCCGCCTCCATGCGCCGGGTGAGGCTCATCCGCCGCAGGATCACCATGCCCAGCACGGTGGTGAAGGTCATCACGCCCAGGCCGCCGATCTTGATCAGGCCGAGGATCACGAACTGCCCGAAGCCGGTCCAGAACGATCCGGTGTCCACCACGCCGAGGCCGGTGACCGTCGTCGCGCTGGTGGCGGTGAAGGCCGCCTCGAGGAGCGTGGGCGGACGGCCCTGGTAGGACACCGGGAGCATCAGCAGCCCGGTCCCCACGAGGATCGCCGTGAAGAAGGAGGAGACCACCCATTGGGTGGGACTCAGACGGAGACGGCGGACGGGCCCCTCCGTGCGCAGTGTCAGTCGCACAGCGCGAGAATCTACTCCTGTCCGGAGCAGAAGGATCCGGTGATCCTCCTCACACCCGCCGCGTCCGCGATACTGCTGACGTCACCGCCGCCGACCGGAGGAGTCCCCGATGCACCACGACGTCACGCTGACCTGCGATGACATCGTCCTGCGCCCGCTCGCCCCGTCCGACGCCCCGGCGCTGCGGGCCGTGGTGGACGAGGAGACCTGGGGAGGGATGTCCGTGCCGTTCCCCCGGTCGGACGCGGAGATGGCCGCGCACCTGCAGACGCTCATCGACACGGACGGGGTGCTGGCGTTCGCCGTGGAGCAGGCCGGCGAGCTGGTCGGCCGCACCACGTTCTACGACTACGTCCCCGGGCTGCGCGTGGAGCTCGGCAACACCATCTACGCCCGCCGGGTCTGGGGCGGCCGGCTGAATCCGACCGTGAAGCTCCTGCTGCTCACCCACGCCTTCGAGGAGCTCCAGGTGGGCCGGGTGGCCCTGCGCTGCGACAGCCGCAACCGCCGCTCCCATGACGCGATCCGCCGCCTCGGGGCCGCCTACGAGGGCACGCTGCGCCGTTTCCGCCCGAGCGCCGCCGGACCCGTGGTGGACGTGGACTACTTCAGCGTCCTCGCCGAGGAGTGGCCGGCCGTCCGTGCCGGGCTCGAGGCGCGGCTGGGTGCCGAGACGCCGCACTGACACGCGCCGGGCGGACGGACGCCCCCGCACCCCCGAAGGGGCCGCAGGGCGTCCGCCCGCCCGTGTGGAGGCCGGGAGGCCCGGAGGCCTGAGAGATCAGAAGCCGTTGTAGCGGTAGGCCTGCTGGCTCCAGAAGGCCGCGCCCCAGGTGTGGGTGAGGGAGACGGCGCCGTAGCCGCCGTTCTGCTCGAGGGTGCGGAACTGGGTCTTGGCCTCGTCCACCCAGCCGTCGAAGATCACCACGTGGCCGGCGGCGCCGGCACTGCCGGGGCCGAGGTTGCCGATGATGTCCCCGGGCTGCAGGTCCTCCTTGGCGATCGGGCTGAACCTCTCGGGCAGGTTCACGGTGGAGTAGGACTGGTCCCGCAGGTTGTAGGCCATGGCCACCATGCCGGAGCAGTCGGTGCGGAACCGGTAGCCGTCCGCGTCCGGGCCCGGGGCATAGGCCTCCATGGAGTACGGCAGCCCCTGGCTGACCCAATGGTTCGCGCGGTCCAGGACCTGCTGGCGATCGGCGCCCGGGTCCGGGGCCGGGTCGCCGGCGGTGTCGCAGGCACCGAGGCCGGTGGCGTCCGGGATGGTCACGTAGGCGCGGGAGACGTAGCCGGTCTGGCCGTTGTAGGTGACCTTGCCCCAGTGGTGGGTGGAGTAGGTGCCCTCGACCTGCTGTCCCTCGGTCTGGCACTCGACCGTGACGTTCACCCCGCCCGGGATGGTGCCGAGCACGGTGGAGCCGGTGTTGGTCTCGGTGCGGATGTTCACGGGTGCGGTGGTGGTGCCGCCGGCGGCGGCGGTGGCGGCGGGGGCCTGGACGGCGGTCAGCCCGCCGGCCATGAGCACGGCGGCGGCGGTGCCGAGGAGTCGCTTGGATCGGGTGGTCGTGGTGTTCTTCTGCATGGACCGGTCTCCTCACGGTGGGCGTGATCTGGGGACGTGCCAACGCGTGGATCACGATGACGCCCCCGACGCTAGGAAGACCGTCTCCCACCCGTCCATGCGCGAAAGCACATCATGTCCACAAGTGCCGGGTGCGATGGACTCAGGTGCCGGGCGGCGGGGACGATCGTTCCCGCCGATGGTTCCCGCCGCCCGCGCCCCCGGCTCGGCGCCGGTCGCGGTGATCAGCGCGTAGCCCGCCCTCGCGCGGATGCGCCCGTCCGCGTCGGCCCTCTCCTCGAGTGCCCGCGCAGGGCGTCCAGCAGCGCCTGCCGCCGCTGCCCGGCCACGGCCAGGGACCAGGTGTGGGTGGGGCTGCCGTGGAGGTAGAGCTTCATGCCGGCCTCGACGCTCGCGAAGTCCCACGGCAGGTCCCGGTGCTCCACGGTCACGTCCGCGAACCACGGCTCGAGCCGCCGGGCGGCGACCTTGTCCCGGCCCCACTGCATGTGGGGCGGATCGGCCGGCTCCTGTCCGTCCGGAGTCAGAGCGGCCATCATCCGGTCCGTCATCTCGGCGAGGAACCCGCGGCCGTCCCAGGCGGTCATCACGAGGGTCCCCCCGGGGGCGAGCACGCGCGCCCACTCGGCGGGTCCGGCCTCCGGGTCGCAGAGCATCGCGGCGAACGAGGAGGCGAGGGCGTCCACGGACCCCTCGTCCAGCCCGGTCGCCTCGCCTGGGGCCAGGACCCAGCGGGCCGTCGGTACCCGGCCGGCCGACCTCCACCATCGCGGGCGTCGGGTCCAGGGCCGTGACGCGGAAGCCGCTCTCCAGCAGCTCCTCGGTGCCCTGCCCGTGCCGGCGCCGAGGTCCAGGACGTGCGCGCCGGGCTCGTGGCGGGCGGCGAGCCGTTCGGCCACAGCGAGCGCGGCGGGCTGCAGACGTGCGGCGGTGGGGGCATAGTCGGAGCTGGCCCAGATCTCTGCGGAGGTCGGCATGCTCATGACCCCAGGCTACTGCGAGTGGCTCGCAACACCAGTGCCGTCCCGACGACGGCCGCCCGCCTCAGGTCAGCCTCGGCGGCCCGACCGGGCCGCGAACTCGTCCAGACAGGCGAGGACCTCGGTGGCCAGCCACACCCGGTTGCGGCGCTGGCCGGAGGCCGGCTGCAGGACGTTCGCATCCACGAGCTGGTCGACAGCCCGCTGGGCGGCTGGCCGAGAGACACCGAGCGCGGCACGCACGTACTCCACAGTCACGGCCGGCTGCGCGATCACCACACCGAGGGCCCGCCAGGCGGCCGCATCACGGCGGGCCGTCAGGGCCTCGGACCACCGCGCGTGCGCGGACACGAGGTCCGCGACAAGACGCCGACCGTTGCCGCCGCGGCCAGGGCGGCGTGGACGAAGCTGCGCACGATGGGAGTGGCGTCCCCGTGCCGGAATGCGGTCAGCGACTCGAAGTAGCCCTGCGTGTCCGTGAGCAGTCCGGCCGAGAGCGGGACCGTGATCCGGGACATCGTGCCGGCACGATGCAGGAGCGCGTGGATGAGCACGCGGCCCGTGCGGCCGTTGCCGTCCACGAAGGGATGGATCGTCTCGAACTGCGCGTGCGCCACGGCCGCGTGGACCAGCACAGGGACGTCCGTGCGATGCAGGTAGGAGAACAGGTCTGCCATGCCGACGGCGATCCGCTCCGGATGCGGTGGGACGAAGGCCGCCGTGTGCGGAGTCGGAGCAGAACCGCCGATCCACGCCTGCACCGTGCGGTACTCCCCCGGGCACGCCGCCGACTGGCCGTCCATGAGGGCATGGTGCGCCGACAGGAGAGCTGCCTCGTCCAACTCGTCTGCCAGGGCGACGGCAGCGTTCATCGCCCTGACGTTGGCGGCGACCAGTGCGGCGTTCGGGCGGGTCTTCTCCCCCAGTGTCGCCAGGGCGAGTGCTTTGGCGCCGGCGGTGATGTGCTCGATCTGGGACGAGGATGCGGACTCGGTGCGCAGGAGGACGGCGTCGAGGGGGGCGATGTCCCCGGTGAGATCCGGCAGGGAACGGGAGATCTCGGCGTCGAAGCGGACGATCTCCGCGACGGCGTCCTCCGCTTCGGCGAGCACCTCTTCAGGGAGGTCCAGGTGCAGGTCCGTGATGCGCGCGGGCACACTCGCCTGGTAGGGACCTGCGCGCGGACACGGGCACGACGGGTCAGCAGACCCGCGTCGTCAGGGTCTGCGGCCCACGTCCTCTCCTCCCAGCCGACGGCCGGAGAGATGCGTTCATTGGTGCACATCGCCCCAAGCTTACGCAACGATGAGCCAAGATCGTTGCGCACTTGGATCAGCTGAGAACACTTATGGGGCCACACGCGACGCGTCCGCAGCCCTCAGGATGTGCGCTCGAAGACCTTTCGACCGGCGAACCAGGTCTGAACTGCCTGCACACCAGGGAGCGGTTCGGCTGGAGGCGGGATCCTCGATCCTCTCCGAGCGTCTCCTGGATGGCATTCGGGATCACCCCAGGGAACCAGAGTGCCGGCGAGATGTCCGCCACCACCCCGAGCTCACGGAAGCGCCCGATGTCCTCCGGATGCACGAACTGCCCGTGGGCTACGTGGTAGCGGGGATCCGTGAACCCTGCCGCCCTGACCTTCGCCACCGTGTCCAACACCAGGCGAACGGAGGCGTCTGCGGTGCAGTGGATCTTCGCGGAGATCCCCCGCTCCGCGGTACGCGACGACCTTTCCGTCGGTCACAGCCAAGGCGGGGACGATCCCGTGTTCGGGATCCATGGTGTCGACAGTCCCGTTGATGAAGAGGGTGTGCGCATCCTTGTCCCAAGGATCACAGCACCAGAGGTCTGCGTCTTGACTCTCCGTGTAGGCCCGTCGTGAATCCGCGCAGAGCGACGCTTGTCTCAGCCCCGCACGCGGATGCCGTCCGGGCCCAGCTCCATGGTGACGGCGGAGAGGTCCGGCACCACGTGGTGGGCGTCGGTGAGCCGGTCAGGGTCGTGGGAGGTGGCCACGGCCAGCACGGTGGCGCCGGCGTTGCGGCCCGCGCCGACGCCGGCCGGGGCGTCCTCCACCACGAGGCAGCGGGCGGGGTCCAGGCCGAGGCGCTCGGCGGCCATCCGGTAGCCCTGCGGGTGCGGCTTGCCCACGGTCACGTCCTCGGCGGCGATGAACACGTCCGGCACCGGCAGGCCTGCGGCGGCCAGGCGGATGCCCATGAGCTCGCGCCCGCCGGAGGTGACGGCGGCCCAGCGGTCGTCCGGCAGCCCCTCCAGGATCCGGAGAGCGCCGGGCAGGGCGGCGATGCCCTCGACGTCCCCGGTCTCGTAGGCGAACAGCTCCGCGGCGGCGTCGTCCACCTGGTCCGCGGGGAAGAACTCCTCGATGGTGTCCCGGGCGCGGCGACCGTGGGTGACGGACAGCAGCCGCTCCACGTCCAGTCCGTGGGCACGGCCGAGGCGGGCCCAGGAGCGCTCCACGGAGCCGGTGGAGTCGGCGAGCGTGCCGTCGATGTCGAAGAGGACGGCGTCCACGGTGAGGTCGAAGGAGGTCATGTCCTCCAGGCTGTCACGGGCTCAGGCGCTGCGGACAGCGGTGTGGCGCGCGATGTAGGCGGCGGTAGTGGCGGTGAGGTCCGGGCGGGCGCGGCGGACCCGGCCGATCAGGTCCAGCTCCGTGACCCCCGCGAGGCCGCCGGGCACCAGCGCCTCGGCCCAGGCGGCGGCCTGGGACTCGCAGGAGAAGCCGGCCTCCCGCAGGACGATGCGCTGGTCGCGCCGGTCACCGAAGACCTTCCGCCAGAACGTGTTGCCGCCGTCGCCGACCGCCATGACCGTGCTCCCTCCGCCGTCATGTCCGTCCGGGAAGGCCCTCCGCCTCCCGGTACGGGTGCAGGCCGCGCGGTCTGCCGCGCCTCCGGTGCGCCCGTGGCTCCCACGCTAGTGACCGTCCGGCCCGGCCACCTCCGTCGGAAGGTGGATCCTGCCGATCCCCCGTTCCCCCTCGGGTCGGAGCCGAGCCCGTCTCCCCGGGAGCGCCCCCCGCTTCTCACCCGGCCCGCGCCGGCACCGGGCCCGACCACGGATCTATTCCCTCCCGGTGCGGATGTGTCCTCAGGTTTCCCTGCGTGTCTCCGTGTGTCCGGGCCCCTCGCCTCTGCCCAGCCTGCGGGTGTGTCATGTCCGCCATGATCATCACCGGACTCCTCCTCGGCACCGTGCTGGGCTTCGTGTTCCAGCGGGGACGCTTCTGCGTCACGGGTGCCTTCCGCGACCTGTTCACCATCCGCTCCTCGCGCTGGTTCACGGCGTTCATGGTGGTGGTGGCCGTGCAGTCCGTGGGCGTGTTCGCCCTGGACTCGCTCGGCGTCATCTCCCTGGCGCCGGAGACGTTCCCGTGGCTGGGCACCATCATCGGCGGCCTGATCTTCGGCTTCTCGATCGTCCTGGCCGGCGGCTGCGCCACCGGCACCTACTACCGCGCCGCCGAGGGCCTGGTGGGCTCCTGGTTCGCGCTGATCTTCTACATCGTGGGCGCCGCGGCGTTCCGCAAGGGTCCGCTGGCCGGCACCACCGAGGCCGTGCGCTCCGTGGAGACCCAGACCGGCTCGCTGCAGCAGGCCACCGGCATCTCCCCGTGGGTGTTCGTGACGATCCTCGTGGTGGCCGTCGGCCTGGCCGTGCGCCACCACCTCCGCAAGGAGTCCCAGATGACGCGCTTCCGCCTGCCGGCCACCAAGACCGGCCTGGCGCACGTGCTCACGGAGAAGGCGTGGCACCCGTTCGTCACCGCGGCGATCATCGGCGTCCTCGCGATCCTGGCCTGGCCGCTGTCCTGGGCCACCGGCCGCGAGTCCGGGCTGGGCATCACCGGCCCGTCCGCGAACATCGGCGCGTTCATCGGCACCGGTGACATGGAGCTCGTGGACTGGGGCGTGATGCTCGTGCTCGGCCTGCTGGTCGGCTCGTTCGTCGCCGCGAAGGCCTCCGGCGAGTTCCGCCTGCGCGTCCCGGACGCCACCACCACGGTCCGCTCGATCATCGGCGGCCTCGGCATGGGCTGGGGCGCCGCGTGGGCCGGCGGCTGCACCATCGGCAACGCCATGGTGAACACCGCGACCTTCACCTTCCAGGGCTGGACCGCCCTGCTGTTCATGGTGCTGGGCACCGGGCTGGCCGCGAAGATCTTCATCCTGAACCACAAGGGCAAGGGCACCACGTCCATCGGGGGCACCGGCACGGACGGCGCGGCGGCGGAGTCCGCCCGCGGCCCGGTCAAGCTCACCCCGGTCGGCTGACCCCTTCCCTTCCCGACGACGGCCCCTCCCCTTCCCCACCCGGCCCGCCTTCCCAGGCGGGCGGGCAGGCGGAGGCGGGTGCCGTCGTCGGGAAACCGAGACACCGAAGCACAGACCCAAAGGAGACACCCATGGCGAAGCACCTTCTCGAGACCGACGGCCAGGTCTGCCCCTTCCCGCTGGTGGAGGCCAAGCAGGCGATGAACCAGATCCCCAGCGGTGACGAGCTGATCATCGAGTTCGACTGCACCCAGGCCACCGACTCGCTGCCCCGCTGGGCCGCCGAGGACGGCCACGAGGTCACCGAGTTCACCAAGCGCGGGGACGCGTCCTGGTCCATCACCGTGAAGAAGGGCTGAGGGGCGGAGGAGCCCCTCAGCTCTTCCGCACGCCACGGCGGCCTCAGACCTCCAGCAGCACCTTGATCTCGCGACGCTCGTCCATGGCCCGGTACGCCTCGGCGGCGTCGTCGATCGGCATGCGCGCGGTGAACACGCGGCCGGGCTGGATCTCCCCGGACTGGATGCGCTCGATCAGCTCCGGCAGGAAGCGGCGCACGGGGGCCGGGCCGCCCTCGAGGTGGATCTCGAGACCGAAGAGCCTCGAGCCGTCGATGGTCTGGTCGTGGGAGACGCCCACGAAGCCCACGTGCCCGCCGGGGCGCACCGAGGCCAGTGCCTGGTCCATGGAGCCCTGCGTGCCGACGGCCTCGCACACCCCGTGCGCGCCGTAGCCGCCGGTGAGCTCGCGCACCTGGGCGGCGCCCTCCTCGCCGCGCTCGGCGATCACGACGTCCGCGCCGAACTCACGGGCGAGTGCGGCCCGATCCTCATGGCGGGAGAACACGATGACCTGCTCGGCGCCGAGGGTCTTGGCGGCCAGGACGGCGCCACAGGCCGACGGCGCCGTCGCCGACCACGGCGATGGTCTTGCCGGGGCCGGCCTGCGCGGCGACGGCGGCGTACCATCCGGTGCCGAGCACATCCGAGGCGGCGAGGTAGTCGGCCAGGCGGTCCGGGTCCGAGGGCTCGCCCCCGGGCACCTTCACGAGGGAGCCGTCGGCGAGCTCGACGCGCATGTACTGAGCCTGGCTGCCCGTGTACTCGCCAGCGTTGACGCAGCGGGACTGGTAGCCGGCCTGGCAGATCTCGCACGTGTTGTCCGAGAGCATGAAGGAGCCGATCACGAAGTCGCCGACCTCGAGGATGGCGACGCCCTCGCCCTTCTCCACGATCGTGCCGACGTACTCGTGGCCCATGCGCCGGTGGTCGACGTCGTTGTGGCCGCGGTAGGGCCACAGGTCAGAGCCGCACACGCACGCGGCGGCCAGCTTCAGGACCACGTCCGTGGACTTCGCGACGCGCGGGGTGTCCACCTCCTCGACGACGACGTCGCCGGGCGCGCGCATGATCACGGCCTTCATCGTCTCGGGGATGGCAGGGGTGGCGGGGGTCTGTGCGGTCATGGTCTGTCCTCCGGTCTGGCCCGGCGGTCCGGGCGGCGGTGTGCGGGGACCAGTCTTACGCCCCTGGGCCGTGAAGACGACACATCGGCGTCGCAGGCGGACCGGCGGATGAAGCGCCCTGGGGTTTCCGTTTCCGATCCAAAACGAAGGAGAAATCGGAAC